>JBGSHH010000517.1:0-29715 GCA_041752355.1 Pirellulaceae bacterium
CCCCTTGCGGCGGCAGCTTGCCATCGCCAAGTTGCACCAGTGCCAGGCGATCGACCCAATTCGTCAAACGATTGCGAACAGGCAAGCCTTCCTGACAGAGATGATACGTGTCGAGCGCCAGTTTGATCGCGGGCGACTTCACTTCGTCGATCAACTCAAGCGCTTGCTCGATCGTGGTGATGAACGTCCATTCGGCGGCGCAACCGGGGTGCATCGGCTCCAGAGCTATGGTCACGTTGAGTTGGGTCGCCAACACGGAGATCTCGTTTAGCGCCGACAAAACTAAGCGGCGCGCATGCTTGTGGGTGTGGCCTGCGCGATCGCCGGTGTGGACGATCAGGCAGCCAGCGTTGAGTTCGGCGGCGACGTGCACCGCTTCCAAGGCGTCGTGAATGCTGTCGGTATGGCTGCGGCCATCGCTGCCAGTGAAGCCACCCGCCCAGAGGAGACTGGACACTTCCAGGCCAGCTTCGCGAATCAGCTCGGCTCCCCGTTCTTCGCCATAGTCCGAGAGCTTTTGTCGCCAGACGCCGATGGCGCAAAATCCCGCCGCTGCGTAGTGCTCGACATCTTCTTCAAACGACCAGCGATAGGTCGTCAACTCATTCACCGCCAACTTCGACATCCGTGCATAGCTCCTCGCGAGTTTGGTACCTCGGCCTTTCGTCCTGTGCCGATCGCTGCTGCCTAACAGCGGGAGCACAGTATGAAAGATTGCCGCGCGACTGTAAAGAAAGCTGTCAATCGCGTGCTAGCAGTGATAGCAGCGGGAGCGGCGAGCGATTGGATGCCTATGTTGGTTGCTTTGTGGGTAGCGCTACCTTACCGCTCAGGCATCAAAACGCACAAAGCGGCGCACTAAGCGTGTTTCCTGCTGGACACAAATTGCTCACTGCCATCACCGCTGCATAGCAACAGTGCGAAGGCTTGCCTGAGGAATGGGCAGTGAAACGAGTTGGGAGGTCGAGCGTGAGCAACTTGAATCCAACTGGATTGCCTGCGGAAAATAATTTTGCGATCCGATCTTCAATCCCGATAGTGGTTTACGTCGCGACGCGGCAAACTCAGTGCGGGCCTGTCTCAAGTTTAGGCACGCAACCTGCAATCTGTGGAATCCCATCGAGGCATGGATGGTCACGAGCAAACTGCTAAGGAGCAGTCGGTGGACGAAGTCATGAGGATCCAGTCCGCCACTTTAACTTTTGGGAACTTTGTTGTCGGCCGTGTGCGCGGTTGGCAACTTTGGGAGTGCGTGCGAGTTCCGTGGAGTGCCGAGCATCGCCAGGCGTAGGTGTTGGTTGAGGGGAGGAGAGGACCCTCAGCTGGTCACCTACGCTTTGGCATGCCTCGGGCCTTCAATCCTTCGCCGCCCCTGCAATATCGAATCGTTCAGCAACGTGGCGGCGTTTGCTTTTTTGCTTCTGTGTCAGTCGGATCGAGGGAGTGAAGTTTATGGAAGTCGCGACGCCGCATTACATCACCAAAGACCAGGACCTGCAACGCCGCGTCGTGGGATACTTGGCGGGACGCTATCTTCCTTCCCTTCGTCAGTTGCAAGTCAGTGTGCAGGAAGGCACGGTCACCATCCGTGGCAGTGTCCAATCGTTCTATGAAAAACAAATCGCGATTCACTCTTGCCAACGCGTGGCAGGTGTTCGCAAGTTGGTCGATGCGGTCGATGTCTCGCGTTCGTAATCACCCCCGTTATTGACGATTACTGCGAGGCCTGAAACCTAACCCTCCGTACATGTTCGTACCGCGCCGCCAGGGCGGGGAGCCGCACGAGCTTGAGAGCGTCTCAAGCGGGAGCGACCCCCGCCCTATTTTATTTCTTGCGTGAGTAGGGTGTGGCGAGGAACGAGCCGCACCATCGTTGTGGATGCCGCGCAGAAGATGCGCCTCGTTCTCCGCAATGCTTCTTTCGTCAGCATGACCTTAAGAAGATAGAGTTGGCTTGCGGCCTCCCTGGGCCTACGACTTTGCTATGGTTGCAGTTGATGTTCTCTTCTGGCAATTGCGCGCTCGCGTGAACCGCGGACTCAATCCTTTAATTAGCACCCGTACAATTCGTGCGTGAGCCGTGCACCTCGCGCTGCGTTTGGCGTCTGGCCGGCGCGATCTTGCCGCAGTGAAGTCATTCGTCGCAAAAGTCAAAGGCGTACATCGACGCCGGAAGCCTGGCTGGTCACAACAGTCACAACAAGGACAGGCATAATCTATTGACATCCGCTTCGCTTGGCAATAGAACTAACGCGAAATCGGGAAACGCGAGGAGAAACGGCGATGACGGTGGCGAGAAAAACGCTGGTGGACGTGAGTTTGACGCGGTATTACCACTGCATCTCGCGCTGCGTGCGCGGGGCGTTTCTGTGCGGCGAGGGCTTCGAGCATCGCAAGCAGTGGATCGAAGATCGCCTGGAGATGCTCGCGGCGCAGTTCGCCGTCAGCGTCTGCGGCTTTACGGTGATGGACAATCACCTGCACGTGTTGCTGCGGCTTGATCCGACTGTCTCGAAAGACTGGAGCGACGAAGAGATTGTGCGACGTTGGCTTGCTGTTTATCCGCCGCGCACGCTGAATTTCGATGACGCCGCTTGCGTGCGAATGTGGGTCGAGAATGAACTCAAACGCCCGAAGCAAGTCGCCGAGTATCGCCGCCGGTTGCAAGATCTCGGTTGGTTCATGAAGGCGTTGAAGGAACCGTTGTCGCGCATGGCGAACAAAGAAGACGATTGCAAAGGTGCGTTTTGGGAAGGGCGTTTCAAGTCGATCGCGATCCTCGACGAAGAAGCTTTGCTGGCAACGTGCGCCTACATCGATCTCAATCCCGTCGCAGCCGGCATCGCGGCGACGCCTGAGACGAGTCCGCATACTTCCGTTCGTCAACGCGTGAAACACGCGCAAGCCAAAGGCAAGCTCGCCGCGCTGAAAGAGGCCGCCCGCGGATTGGTGGCTGGCAGTCGCGCGGCAGGCAAGTTCGAAGAGTCGCATTGGCTTTGCCCCGTGCAGGACGCGCGACGACAAGGATCGCAGCGCGAAGGAATGCTCGAAAGCTTTTCGCTCGGCAGTTACTTGCTGTTGGTCGATTACACTGGCCGCCTGGTGCGGCAAGGCAAGGCCCGCATCTCGAGCGAAGTCGCTGGCATCTTGGATCGTCTCGGCACGAGCGCCGAGTTCTGGGGCGATCGTTTGCAGAAGATGCTCGCGAAGACACGTTTGTTCGGTAATTATTTCGCCACCGCTCGCAAACGCCTGCGCGAAGTCGCCCAGCAACGCGGCCTGCATCACCTCGACAACGCCGTGCCGCTGCCGAGCGCCAGCGGTTAGCTCGCCGCCACTGTCCTCACTTTGTTGTCTTCCCTTCCTCATCGCGCTCGCCCTGCGTTTGCACCACATTTCTCACGCCCTTAGCCGACGTTTCTAGGTGCCTCTCACGCACCACAGCACGCTCGGTTCAATAACCTTGCAGATCCCGCGCGCGACAACCTGGTCGTTGTCGTATTATGCATGTCCTTTTGCGGGTGCGGGTGCGGGGACTCAATATCCTGGCAGGTCCAGACTCTGCATTGCGGACTCTGTATTATGCATGTCCTTTTGTGATTCCCTTTTGTGATTCCAATTCTTTTGTGATTCCACGACGCGGCTGTTGTGAGGTTGCGCATTCAAGTAGACATACGGTGCTGGTTGAGCACATGACGAACGCTGGTGCTTCTCGTCGCTCACCACGGTCGACTTTGGTGTGCGTGGAACTCTCCAGGCCCTACGATAGACGAAGGGACGGATTCGGAGATCCATCCCACGAAGAGACCAGGCGAAGACTTACTTCTTCGCCTTTTCAATCGACCACGCTGTGATCCAGCGTTCGCTGTCCTTCTTCAAGCCGAAGTCGGCGAGGAGCCGCTTGTGCATGTCGGCGAGATGGCCGGCACCGTAGAAGATGCCGAGTTTCTTCTTGCCACCGTCGATTTCCGTCTTCAGCACTTCTAGCGCTTTCTTGTTGCGCTCGGTGATGATGGTGGAGCCTTTCTCGCCTTCGAAGACCGCCATTTGACCTTCCATGTTCTCAAATTGCGTCGCCATGGCTTTCTTCAAACGATAGGGGCGATCCTTGGCAAACAAGGCAAAGAGCAGATCGACGTCGCTGCTGCCGCCGGGATTCTTCGCCTGCATCGCTGCCCCTTGGCCCATCATCTTGAGGATCATGGTGAACATGCTTTCCTTGCGGTCCTTCATGCTCTTGGCGAATTCGTCAGGCGACATGTCGGCATGGACGAAGTTCGATTTGGTGTAGTCGATCTGGTCGAGTTGAAACTCCAGGTCGAGCATCGACTGCATGCCGCGCTGCAGCCCGCTGACGGGGTTGCCGCCTCCTTCCCGAGCGCCCCCCTTAGGGATTTTGGTACCTTCGGGGGCGACGAGTTCAAACAGCAACGATTCATACTGCTCGAAGGTCTTATTCAGTTCGTCGTAGTACTCCTGGTCGGCGATATGGACCGCCCCGACGAGATCGACCGTGAGTCCCGCTTTGGCTTCGTCGGTGGGGACATAGCGAATGATCGATGTCTGCAGGGCGGTGGGCTCGCCTTTGTCGTCCCGGAGGACGCGCAGATAGATGTCTTTCGCTTTGTCGTCCTTTTCCTTCGCGGGTTTGGCCTTGGCTTCGACCGCCGGCTGGGCGGGAGCCTCTTGCGACCAGACCAGCGTGGGTAGGGTGGCGAGAAAGAGTCCGAAAAAGCCAATCCACCACCGTTTGCAACCCATGTTCAATCCCCTTATCTCGATGTGCGGCCAGGAGGATACGCCTCGGCAGCGCTAGTTCATGCGAATTCTACGCCGCTAGCGGCGCAGTAGCAATTGTCACCAACGGAAGAAACCACCCAGAATGCGGTAAAAGCTATTTGACTTATGGCTGATATGGTTAAGAATGTAGGTACGGATCGGTTTGACTCCGGTCTTGGCTGGCCCACGCAGGCACCTGCCCCGCTTGCGTGGGCTTTTTGCGTTCTTGGGGCGGATATCTCGGTGCCTTTTGTACCCCTGCTGGCGCGGTTTGGAGTCGCTAGCGTTGCCAGAACGGCGCGTTGCACACGGAATTTTCCGTAAGGCTTACCGTCTTTGCTTAACTTCGCCGAGAGACATTTCCGATACTACCGTCACATGGCGCAATCTGTCGTCTCTTCGTAGATGCTAAGTCTGGCAGGATGCAATCGCCCAGAGGGTGGAACCGAATATGAAAATGTACAACGTCTGGTCGTGGCTGGCCGCGATGATCGCTCTGCTGGGGCTTGCGAATACCGCAAGCGCGCAGCAGTTTCAACCGTTCATCGATCCGGCTTATTTCAATCCGGACCTGCAGTTCTTCGCGCCTGCCGAAGTCGACTACTATGGAGACCCGGCACCGCCAACCACGGGCTGGTTCTTCACGTACGATCGACTTTACTGGTCGGTGACGCGGCCGGAGAACGGCACGCGCCCCTGGGACGGCGATTTCACTTGGGGTAATCGCTTCGACATGGGCTACATGACCGAGGACGATGGCGGCTGGCTCTTCAGCGGCACGCACGTCGATGGTCCCACCGGCGGAGCCGGCAGCTACAAAGCCGCGCTAGCGAGTGTAGAACTCAACAAGGTCTGGCGCTGGGATCCGCTGCATCATAACGGCATCATTGAGCCGTTCATCGGTGTACGCTTTGTGCAGTTCAACGATTACGGCTCGGTGAACGATCCGTTCGTGACGCCGCAGCACATCAAGAATAACATCGTCGCTGGCCAACTCGGCGTGCGAACGTGGAAGAATGTCGGACACTGGAAGCTTTCCGCCGAACTGCGGGCTTTCAACGGCGTAAACTTCCAGATGTACGAAACGGAAGACTTCAGCGAGTTCGTGCCTGCGGGTGAAGTCCGCACCGAAATGCAATACAACCTGACCCGCGATGTGGCTCTGCGAGTGGGTTGGGAACTGCTCTACTTCGGCAACGGTATTGGACGCAACAATAACCTGGTGGATAACTCGGAAGACCTGCTGGAAACCGGCGTGACGTTTGGCTTCACGGTCAATCGTTAGTCCCGAGGACAGATCAAAAGAAAAGCGGTCGGCACAGGAAGTTGTGCCGACCGCTCGCGTTTCTTGTGGACTGTCTGAGGGCGGTGTCTGGAAACTCACCCCAGACACCAAGTGACCTTGCTATCTCAATTCGACATCCCATCGCCAACAAGTTGGTGACGACGAGCGTGACCTACGCCTTCGAAGCGTACATGCCGCGCAGTTCTTCCAGCTCCACCGCCAGGCGATGGCGGAGCGGGCTTTCCAGGCGCAATTCGTCGAGCAGTTCCTCGGCCCGATCAAAGGTGTCTGTCGAGACCTTATCGGGAGTTTTGAACAACAGAGCAAAGCTGCGCTGGACTTCGTTTTCGGTAAGCAAGGGATCCTCCAACGGACAAAAACAGGTGGTGCGGTGAATGGATGGGGGTATGCGATGTTGTCGTTCTTAACGACGACGAAATTTGCGGGTGGGTGCCTCTACTATCTATTCTATTTTTAAGCTTTGATCGTGCAAGAGCAAAGTCGATGGTTCGTTTACCAGCATGACCGGCGACTTCCTATTGTATTGGTTCTGGAAACTGGCAGGTGAAAGTTTCTTAACGGTCCTGTGTTTGGTGTGCGAAATCACACGGTTTAAAAATCACACGGTCTGGGAAATCGGGCTGGATTTAGCCTTCGCAGGCGGGGTCAGGTAGCGCGGATCGATCTTGCGTAATTCTTCGGTGACGGTGGCGACGGTTAGGCGGATTTGCTCTTCCGAGTGCGATGACGTGATGAAGAATC
Source organism: Pirellulaceae bacterium (assembly GCA_041752355.1). Taxonomy (GTDB): domain Bacteria; phylum Planctomycetota; class Planctomycetia; order Pirellulales; family Pirellulaceae; genus JAEZGD01. Next base: position 6,827 of record JBGSHH010000517.1, read on the forward strand.
GCAGGCGGGCCGCTTTCTCTTCCACGGCGGGATAGAGAATGGGTTGCACGTTGATGCCGCGATCAAACATCATGCGCGATAAACGGAGCGAGTCGACCGAACTGCCGAGAATCACCGGCACGACGGGCGTGTTGTTGCTCATGCCTGTATTGAGGCCCGCTTGCTTAGCGAGCGTGAGAAACATTTTCGCGTTGTTCTGCAACTTGGTCACACGTTGCGGTTCGCGTTCGAGCAATTCCAAAGAGGCCAACGACGCCGCTGTCGCGGGCGGAGTCAGGCCGCAACTAAACACGAAGCCAGGCGCGGTGTATTTCAAATACTCGATCACTTCCTTGCAAGCGGCGATGTAGCCACCGCAGCTGCCAAAGGCTTTGCTGAGCGTGCCCATTTGCAGATCGACTTCCCGCGGATTGACGTTGTAGTGTTCGCATAGTCCGTGGCCTGTGGCGCCCAGCACCCCGGTGGAATGCGCTTCGTCGATATACAGAAACGCCTTATGCTTGTTCTTGACTTCGACAAAGTGCGGCAAATCGGGATAGTCGCCATCCATGCTATAGACCCCTTCGATGGCGATGACGACGCGGCGGTACTCATGGCGCACGGCCTTGAGCGTGTCATCGACGGCTTGCCAATCGTTATGGGGAAAGGGACGACGTCGCGCGCCGGAGAGAATCGCGCCTTGGATGATGCTGTTATGCGCGAGCGCATCATGCAGAATTAAATCGCCAGGTCCGAACAAGTGGCCGATTGTGGTTTCGTTGGTCGAGTGGCCACCGACATATACGATGGCGTCTTCCGCGCCGGAAAACCTCGCGATCGCCTTTTCCAGTTGGCGATGAATCGTCTTCTCGCCGGAGACCAGGCGGCTGGCGGAAACGCTGGTGCCGAAGAAATCGATCGCGTGCTTGGCGGCTTCGGCAACGACCGGATCGCCTGACATCGACAAGTAGTTATATGTCGAAAAGCTAATCAATTCCCGCCCGCCAATAAACGCCGTATCCAGTGTGCGACGCTCGTGGACGGGGAAGAACGGATTGGGAAGGCCGGTGGAAGTGAGCATCTCCATCGTCGCCTTGAGCTTGCGATACTCCGGCATCTTGCTGAACGTGTAGTACTCGGCGGGAATCTCGTCGCCGGCTGGTCTGGCGACGCGTGCGCTGTTGATTGCGGGGCGTGTCTCCGCCTCGCGGATCGGTTCCGTTCCCATGTACTGCTCGATCGCTTGGGCGACTTCGCGACAGGTATAGATCTCTTGCAGCACCGCTTCGGGAAAGCGACCGCCGAATATCTCTTCGAGGCTGTTGGCGATTTGCATGCGTTCGAGCGAATCAAGCCCCAAATCGAAGACGATATTCGTATCGAGCGACAGTTCTTTCGCGCGCTCCTTCGCCACGTTGCGAACTTGCTCCAGCACAATGTTCGCCACGCGAGGCGAGACGTCGGCATAGGGTTCGCCGTTGTTGCTGGCCATTCCGTTTGCCGGAATATTCTCCACCGGCTTATGTCGCGACCAAGGAGGCGACGAGGAAGGCTGCTTCTCTTCCTCCCAACCGCACCAATGCGCGATCAGCAAGAGCGACTTATCCAAAAAGCCTTGGCGGCAAGCGTGACGTTGAATCTTGCCGCTGGAAGTTTTCGGAATCGAGCCATGACGGACGAGGTACACGGCATCGGGAGGGAGTTCGTGTTCGGCGGTGACATCGCGCCGAATCGCCTTGATGACGTCGTCCCATTGTTCGTTGGAACCGCGAATGACTTCGCTGACGACAATCAATCGCTCGCGTCCTTCGTATTCCACCGCGAACGCGGCGGACGCCGTGGCACGCAACCTGCCGCTCGATTTTTCCACGGTGGCTTCGATATCCTGCGGATAGCGATTGACGCCGCGCACGATGATCATGTCCTTCAAGCGACCCGTGACGAACAACTCGCCATCTTTCAAAAATCCCAGGTCGCCCGTACGCAAGAACGGACCACGCTTGGAGTTGGCCAAAAACGCGTGAAAAGTCGCCTCGGTGATCTCTGGCTTATTCAAATAGCCTTGGCCGACGCTTGGGCTCTTCACCCAAATCTCGCCGATGCCTTCAGGCGGCAATTCCAAGAGTGTCTCGGGATCGACAATCAGCAATTCGCTATGGGTGAGCACACGTCCGCAACTCACCAGCGTGCGTGCGCCCGACTGACCAGGCTCGACGCTGACCACGGAACCCTGGTCGAGCGATGCGCCGTCGAAACTGCGCAATACGGGAGCCTCGCTCTTCTTGCCGCCCGAAACCAGGAGCGTTGTTTCCGCCATGCCGTAGCAGGGATAAAACGCTTCGTACTTAAAACCCACCGGCGCAAACTTACGGGCGAAATTCTCGAGCGTTTCCGCCCGCACGGGCTCCGCACCATTGAATGCCAGACCCCAGGAACTCAGGTCAAGACCTTCCATTTGTTCTGGCGTGATCTTCTCGACGCATAGATCATAGGCAAAGTTCGGCCCGCCGCTTATGGTACCGCGATATTTCGTGATCGCTTTGAGCCAGCGCAGGGGCTTTTGCAAGAAGGAGACCGGCGACATGAATACGCTGGGCCGGCCACACATCAAGGGTTGCAGTACGCCGCCGACCAGTCCCATGTCGTGATACGTCGGGAGCCAAAAGACGCCGACCGTATCGCGCGTCGGCTCAAACGCATGCATGATGAGCTGCAAATTATGCATGATGTTGCCATGCGTCAGCATCACACCTTTGGGCGTTCCCGTCGATCCGGAAGTGTATTGCAACACAGCCAACTGCTGGCTATCGATGGGGGTGGGTCGATATTCTTTCGCCAGGCTATCGTCGATGGTGTCGGTGGCGAGCCACGCCAGCTCGCGCAAGCGAGGCGTATCGTCCAGGACATTTTCCACGCGATCGGCGACATCGGACAGCGTGAGCGCGACGCGGGCTTGAGCGTCGTCGGAGATGGCTTGGATGCGAGTCGTGTTGCGGTTCTTTCGCGGCGGATAGGCAGGCACCACCACCATGCCGGCATACAAGCAGCCCAGAAAGCTGGCGACGAATTCCATGCCGGGGCCGTAAAGTAACAGCGCGCGCTGGCCGGACATGCCCATGCTCTGCAATTTGGCAGCGACCGCTTTGGCGCGGGTTTCAAGCTGGGCATAGGTCAGCGAAGTTTCTTCCGATTCGCCATCGGTGAAGCGGAACGCGACTTGGGATGGAACTTGCTCAGCCCAGTACCGCAACACATCGACAAGATTCGTGGTGGGCGGGGAGTACGGGGCAAGAATACGGTCGAGATTCACCTTGGTTCTAGCTCCAGCATCGGGCGTGCGAACATCTGTCGCCAGACGCGCCGCCCCTTCCATGCTCAGATCGCGACACGGATTAGGATGCAGTATATGGGGATGGGGGCCACGGTCCGGTACCGCATTGCGTCAATTCATTGAGGGCAAACATCGAACAGACCCCTTCGCCAACGAAAACCGTCGGCGAAGTGCGAACAAACAACCCGCTCGACGTTTGGGCAAGCCGCCGATGCGATCATTTCGCGCGATTGGTCCCGTTGAGCGTACCACGATCCGCATTTGGTTTCAAACCACCTCGAACCGCGCCAGGGGGGTGACGGCGGAAGTCGGTCAGGGTCAATCCGCGGTACGTGAACCCTTTTGTTGCGCCTTTGCGACGGGAATGGGGTCTTCCCCTCCGATGTGGTGGGTGCCCACAATTCGCAAAACGAGCGGATTTTTCTTGTGAGCAAATCGCCGCCATCTTACAATCACTACAGTTGATATATTCGTTATCAATAGTGATCTTGCCATGCTCGCCCTTGTCACCCACGAGTATTGCGGTTCACCGTAGCTAGCTGAAGCGGGTCTCACGCCTTGCAGATCAGCCGGAAAACTTCTCGGATCCCGTCGTCTTTCCTTCCTTCATCTTCGCCACACCTTGCGTAGGGAATTGCGCTATGTCACGTCTTGTCGCGGGTCGAAATCTTCGCGCCCCAAAATCTCAACCCACTCGCAGTCGCCGATTGCAGTTGGAATCGTTGGAAATGCGAGCGATGCTTGCAGCGGATATCAGCAGCGTGACATTCTCGCCGAGCGTGGTAAATGAAGGAGGCAACGTCACACTATCGGCCAGTTTGAATGCGCTGCCGGTAACGAGCGGCTTGCAAATGTGGTTGGACGCCTCCGATGCTTCCTCGCTGGTGTATGACGCGGCGGGGAATGTGGAGCAGTGGTCGGACAAGAGTGGTCTGGGCAATAATGCGACGCAATCCGGCAACGCCGACGCGCGCCCGACCTACAACACCACCGCACTTAATGGTCATCCTGCGATTCGCTTCGATGGTGTTAACGATGGCATGATGATCTCGAACGACTTGAATGTCGTCGCGCCGTTTACGATTATTATCGTCGATCAATACTATGGAGCTACTCAGGGTCGCACATTGCAAAGTCGCGACGTCAACTGGCTCATGGGCCATTGGGGACAACGCGACGCGAACTTCCGCGGTGACTGGGTGTTTTTGCCACCTGCGAATAGCGCTGGTATCAACAACCCTGTAATCGGCACGGCGATTGGCGATACGCTTGCAAGTTCCAGTCGCTACTTCATCAACGGCGGTGATGTCACAGGCAATCCCGGACCCAGTGACAATCCCTTGCGATTGGGACTTGTAGGCGGTGGTGCCTTTAACGAACAAAGCCAGGCCGATATTGCCGAGATCGTCGTTTACAACCGAGTTTTGACGCCCGCCGAACGAAGCAGTGTTGAGTCGTAACTCGCCAAGAAGTACGAACTTGCCAGCGTCAGCACCTTCACCGGCGCGGATGCAGGCGAAGGCCTCGACTTAGACGGCAACTTCTTGTACGCGGTGAACGCCAACGGAGCCGCCGTCGGTAAGATTCGCGATGCCGAATTCACTGCAGACAATGCCCCCGGTGTCACGCTTGCGGCGACTCAGCAAATCCCTGCCTGGGTGACGATGAATCTGGGATCGAGCGCCGCCGACGATCGTTTAGAAACGGTCATGCAATCGATTCGATGGAGCGACAATCCCAACACAGTGAATATCACTCTGGATAGCGTCGTGCCGGGACGCGACTACAAATTGCAATTGTTATTTGCGGAAAGCAATGCAACGACCGCCCGCGCCTTCGATATTTTCGTCGAAGGCAAGCGTGTCTTGCCGACGTACGATACCGGTTACTATCAACAAGGAAGTTTCACGCGCGGTGTGGCGGTTACCTATGAATTCACCGCGGGCGATAGCGCGCTAAATATCGTGCTGGATGGTCGCAATGCGCCGGCTGGTCTCACCGATCACAATCCGATCTTGAACGGATTCACCTTGGAAGATTTGTCGCCATCGTTCATCGGCGCCACCACGGTTGGTAGCTTTACCGGTGGCGATGCTGGCGAAGGCCTCGATATGCAAGGCACATTCCCCTACGCGGTTAATGCGCGTGGGCCAGCCGCTGGTGCGGTTGGAGATGCCAACTTCACATCGGATGCCGCGCCCGGTGTGACAATCTCCGCGCCGAATGAAATTTTGGCCTGGCACGCTCCCAATTATGGTGCCACGACAAATGACAACAATCTCGAAGTGGTCATGCAGTCGATTCGCTGGAATGGTGGCCCTGTTGCTGTCGATCTCGCCAACATCATTCCCGGCGCGACCTACAAATTGCAACTCATGTACGCCGAAGCCTGCTGCGATCGCGGATTCGATTTGTTCTTAGAAGGGTTTAAGGTGTTGGATGACTTCAATATTCCGTTGAACCAAGGGGGAATTAATAACACGACACGCGGCGCAGTGATTACCCAGACTTTTGTAGCACCCGATAGCACGCTCAACATCTCGCAACGCCCGGGAACGCCCTTTCCGGATAACAATCCGATTATCAACGGTCTCACGCTGGAATTGATCGCTCCGCCAGTTCCGCCTTCTCCTCCGGCAATCGCGCACAATGTGACGATCAATTGGGGCGATGGTTCGGCGCCGACAGCCTTGCAATTGCCGACAGGTACCACAACGTTCAATGCCAATCATGTCTACGCCGACAACTCCCCGAGCGGTCAGCCTTTTGGCTTCTACTCGCCGGTCGTATCGGTTAGCGACACTAATGGAAACACCGACACCACGACTCCCAGCGTCATTGGCGATCCCTTGGTCGATCGCGTCAGCAACGATGGTGCTAGTGGCTACATGTTTGTGATTCTCGAACCATTTCGTGACGCGGGGCGAGTCACCAGTTGGAGCATTTTCGACAACGATACCGCAGGGCGACAAGTAACGCCGCTATTGGTGCAACGCAGTGGCGACAACTACGTGATTCGTGGCGTGGGTGCCACACGTACTAGCAACGGAGCGGGCGTTCAAAGCTTTGATTTTAGCTTGACCAGCGGTAGCGACTTCGTTGGCACCGACTACTATCTGGCTTTCAAGGATGGTTCCGTAACAGCTGACAACGCTGGCGTGATTGACTTTGCCAACGGCTCAGCCGACGGAATTCGATATTTCGCGGCACCGCATACCAATAATCTTGCAATTGGTCGCGACATTGGAGCGGGAATCTTTAGCGATCGCGACTATTCGATCCAAGCGACTGTGGTACCGACCGTGCAAGTCAATAATGTCGCGCCGATCGCGGTTTTTGGTGGACCGACTTCCATCAGCGAAGGTACTGGTACCGTACAGCTTTCCGTGTCGGCCAACGACCCTGCCGGAGCGCTCGATTCGTACACCTACGCCTGGGATCTCGATGGCGATGGCATCTTCGGAGAAACTGGTGCGAGTGCCACGCGTGGCAATGAAGTCGGGGCCAATCCCAACTTCAATCGTACGGGCTTGAATGGACCAGGTACCTACAGCATTGCTGTCATCGCCACCGATAGCGATGGCGCGACTGGGCCAACGACGACTGCCACTATCTCCATCGTCAACACGCCACCCACACTGGAGATCGACGGACCACCGAACACCATTCCTGGCTATGAAACTTTCTTTAGTTTCATCGTGAGCGATCCTTCTTCCGCTGATATGGCGGCGGGGTTCACGTTCGATATCGATTGGGGTGACGGCAATTTTGAAGCGGGGGTTGCTGGTTCCGCGTTCGCCGACATCCCGCACATTTACGATGCCAATGGCACCTATACCATCACCGCCGTCGCCTATGATCAAGATGGAGCAGCCAGCGACGAAGCCTCGTTCACGATCGTCGTGTCACCGATTGCCGTGATCGATGGCGATTTGGTGGTCGCCGGCACCGATGGAGCGGATCGCATTATCCTCTCCGGTTCTGGCGGCGGCACCGTGCGCATCAATAACCGTCCTTATAAGATGCCTGCGTTCACCGGCGGGATTGTTGTCTTCGGCTTGGCTGGCAATGACACGATCACCGTCGATGGTTCGATACCTTCCTCAGTGACTCTCTACGGTGGCGAAGGGGCCGACTACCTCACCGGTGGCAAAGGTGATGACACGCTCGATGGCGGTGACGGCAACGATCGCCTCTTGGGCGGAAACGGCAACGACGTACTTATGGGCGGCAGCGGTGCCGATCGGATCTCAGGCGGCAATGGGGACGATTGGGGCTACGGAGATGACGGCAACGATCAAGTCCAAGGCGATGCTGGCAACGACACGCTCGAAGGGGGCACAGGCACCGATAACCTGGTGGGCGGAGCCGGTAATGATGCGTTGTTCGGCAACGATGGCAATGACACGCTCGATGGCGGTGCCGGCGCAGATCTACTCATTGGCGCGGAAGGGAACGACAAGATGTACGGCCGCGCCGGTCGCGATGTGCTCTTGGGCGGTTCCGAAGTGGACACCATCCTAGGTGGCACCGACGAAGACCTCTTGGTGGCCGATACGACATCCAACGACGAAGACGAGTTCGCGCTGGCGTTCATCTGGTCAACCTGGTCTGGCGGAGGCTCGTTCGACACTCGCATGAGCGATCTGGCGTCGTACTTCGATGAAACCACTATTTCGGACAACGACGGTTTCGATAGCCTGACCGGTGAAGGCAGCAACGATTGGTTCATCTACTTCCAAGGTGATACGTTGCGCGACGCGAAGACAGGCGACTTCAAGCAGAAGATTGTCCTGCCATAAACGATTGATGTGAAAATCGTTTTCCAAACGTGGGAGGGGAATTGTTTCCCCTCCCACTTTCATTTGGCTCGAGCGGGCAACCAACGCCTACATCTCTTTCGGTTTCAGGAAGTGCGCCAGCGGGTGCTTCGTGCTGTGATCGAGCTCCGACCAGTGCTCGATCGGCAGCGTCACGACCGCCAGGCCGGCGGTTGGCAAAAGTAGATGCTGATGCGTCAGCAGTTGCACCAGATCTTCCAAGCCGGGGTTATGTCCCACGAGCATCACTCGCGCAAACTCTGCGGCCTGCGTCTCGAGCGCCGAAAGGTAGGCCGCGGGCGCCGCGAGGTAGAGGTTGTCGAGGAATTCAGCGCGGCCATTGAAGCGGCAGACTTGCAGCACTTGCGCCGTCGTTTCCCGCGCCCGCGCGGCGGTTGAGGAAAGTATCAACTCCGGAGTGAGTTCGTGTTCTTCCAGCCATTGGCCCATGCGCATGGCGTCACGCAGACCGCGCGGGGCGAGTACGCGAGCGTGATCGGTTTGTTGAGCCGCAGCCGGTTCGGCTTTCGCGTGTCGCAAGATGATGAGTGTTTTCATGATTGCTACACGACCTCCGCGCCGGGTGCGCGATGCGGTTCGAACACCGTGCGTCGCGAGCGCTCCGCTTGTTTGACGGCTTGCCGCGCTTCGCGATAGAAGAACTCCTGGCAGCGCAGCGGATCCGTTCCTTCACTGGGCACGATGCGCACATAGCTGCCATCCGCCTGAAGTTGTTTGGCTTTAACGGTATCTTGGAAGAAGGTTTCCAGCACGTTAATCAGCCGCGACTTCAAAACGAAATCCTCGATCGGAGTTAGCAACTCGACGCGACGATCGAGATTGCGCGGCATCCAATCGGCGCTGGAAATGAAGACGCGTTTGTCGCCACCGTGCAGGAAATAAATGATGCGGGCGTGTTCCAGAAAGCGATCGACGATACTGATCACGGTAATGTTCTCGCTCAATCCCGGCACCCCTGGCCTGAGGCAGCAAATGCCGCGCACGTTCAGCCGAATTTTCACGCCTGCTTGGGAGGCCGTGTAGAGCGCGTCGATGATTTGCGGATCGACCAGCGAATTCACCTTGGCGATGATCTCGGCGGTCTGTCCTTGCTCGCAGCGCTGCGTTTCCAGGTCGATCATCTCCAAGAGCTTTTCGCGCAAACCCAGCGGCGCGACTTCGATCTTGTGGAATTGCTGCGGTTGCGAGTAACCAGTCACGGCATTGAAGAAGGCGGTGGCATCGGCCCCGAATTCTTCATGGCAGGTCATGAAGCTGATGTCGCTATAGAGCCGCGAGGTAATCTCGTTGTAGTTGCCGGTGCCGAAATGGACGTAGCGTTGCACCCCCTGCGGTTCGCGCCGCACGATGACGCAAATCTTGGCGTGTGTTTTGAGGCCTTTCACGCCATAGATCACTTGCACGCCGGAGTGTTCCAGATTCTTCGCCCATTCGATGTTGCGGGCCTCATCGAAACGTGCTTTGAGTTCCACGACGGCGGTCACATATTTGCCTCGTTCCGCCGCGCGACGCAGCGCCGCGACCAACGGGCTGTTGCGACTCGTGCGATAGAGCGTCATCTTGATGGCGAGCACATCGGGATCGTCGGCAGCTGTTTCCACCAGACGGACGACCGGTTCAAAGCTGTCATACGGATGGCAGAGCAACACATCTTGCTGCGTGAGCACATCGAAGATGCTGCGCCGCAAATCGACCTGCGGGGAAGGTTGCGGTGGCCAGGCTTCGTATTTGAGATTGTCGAAGCCAGGCAAGTCGGTGAGTTGCATGAACGCCGACAAATCCAGCGGGCCAGGCGCTGCGAAAACATCCTCGTTCAGCACATCGAGCACCTGTTTCAAGAACGACAGCGAGGTTTCACTGGCGTTGGCGTCAATCTCCAGACGCACGCATTCACTCTGTTTGCGGGCGTCGAGGATTTCTTCCATCTCCGCCATCAGATCGGCCGCTAAATCGTCGCGCACGCTCATGTCGGCATTGCGCGTGATGCGAAAGGGAACCGCTTCGACCACATCTTCGCCCGGGAAGAATCGCTCGACGTAGAGTCGCACAGCATCTTCGATCAGCGTGTAGGCATAGCCTTTGTCGGCATGGAGCGTAATGAACCGCGTGCTATTGCGGCGTAGCGAGATCACCGCGAAGCGCGGGATCTCGCTACCGGTAGCCGGCGACAGTTGCACAAAGATATTGAGCGCTTGGTTCGCGAGGATGGGGAAATCCTCCACGCCGGTGACGCGGACAGGCGAGAGGACCGGAAAAATCTCTTCCTCAAAAACCTGCTCTAGTCCGCGTGATTGCCGATCGGTCAATTCCCCTTTGCGCAGTCGCTTAATGCCTGCCTCGGCGAGTTTCGGCTCTAACTCGCCATTGAAGCACTGATACTGATCGACGAGCATCTGATGGGTGCGCTGGCTGATCGCTTTAAGTTGCTCGTCGGGGGTCAGGCCGGAGTGATCGAGCTTTTTGGTGGGGCGATTGGCGATGATCTGCAGGCCGCCAACGCGGACCATAAAGAACTCGTCGAGATTCGAGGCGGTAATCGATAGAAACTTGAGTCGCTCCAGGAGCGGGATCTGCGCGTCGCACGATTCATCGAGCACACGCTGATTGAATTCCAGCCAGGAAAGTTCGCGGTTGAGATAGTTCGACATGGTTTATGATTGCCTTCGCAAAATACTCATCACGTTCCGCGTGATGTTCTCCGACTCACCGCAGCTTCACGATGACATCGATGTTCCACCTAAATCCCAGGACAGCACGCCCAGCATGCCAAGTGCGCTGCTGCTACGCACGCACTTTTCGCAGTAGCACTTTCATGCCAAACACTTCCTCGAATAAACCGCTGTTCTGTCGAATGGCCAGCTGTTCGAGCGATAAGTCATCGACGCGCGGAATTGAAATGATCAGCCGACCTTCTTCGATTTCGCACAGCAACTCATCAAGGCGTTGGCTGCGGGAATCGTCGAGCGCGATCGCCAGTCGCAAGATCGCCGCCATCTTCGCCACGGCGATGCGATGCTCGCGATTGAGCGTGTCGTAGCCTTCGTGATCAGGCTGTGGCGAAGCACGACGATGATAGCGCGCGACAAGCGACACCAGCAGCACGTCTTGCTTGCTGAGGCCGAATAACTCGCTGTTCTTGATCAAATACATCGAATGCTTGTGGTAGCTGCGCGTGCTGACAAACATGCCAATTTCATGCAGCAAAGCCGCGATTGCGAGGACCGTCTCGTAACGCGGATCGAGTTCGTGTTCGTCCCGCAACATGCGAAACAACATCCGACAAAGATGGGCCACGTGCCGCGCGTGCGCTTCATCGAAGCCGAATTTGTTGCCCAGGTCGATCGCCGAACGCGTGATCTGGGTACTGAATTCTTCGGTCAAGGCGTTCTGCCCCGCCATCTCGCGCAGCAAGCCATCGCGCAGCGTCACGTTGGTGACGAGGACCGAAGTCAGTTTCATCGCCTTGGCGATTTTAAGATAGCCCAGGAGCGCCGCGCCCACGGTTTCCGCCGCTGGAAACGAGAGGTGATACTTCTGCACGATGTCGTCGTCGGACATGACGAGCAATTCGTCGGTCAGCGCTTCCAGGTCGGCCACTTGAATGCGCGCGAAGGATTGCGGATTCCAGTCAGGCAACAACTCGGCGGCCGCGAAACGAACGTCACCGCCCAAGGCGATCATTTCGAGCGAAGGTTCATCGGCGGGAAGCGTTTCCACGATTTGTTCGACGGTGCGGGCGATCTGATTTTCCATGATGTTGCGAATCTTGATCGCTGGCGTTCGAAACGACTCCAGTTGCTTGCGTAAGCGAAGCGAACCCAGTCGATAGGTATGCGAGTAGACCACATCGCCGGATCGGATCATCAAAAGTTCGGTACTGCCTCCGCCGACTTCGACCACCAGCGTCGTAGCGCTGGCGACGGAAGGTTCGGTTTCGAGTTGCGGTTGAATGCCTTGGTAGGTGATGCGATTAACTTCCGCCTCGTCGATCGCCTCGATTTGTATGTCCGTCGCGATGTAAACACGGTCGACGAACGCCAGGCGGTTGTTGGCTTCGCGCACGGCGCTCGTGCCGACGGCGCGAATCTGATCCGCCCGCGTAATGCCGTACTCTTTAAGCAACCGCGCATAGCTGCGCAACACGCGAACGCATTCTTCGATGGTCGAACGCTCGATGGTGCTCTTGGTAAAAGTATCGCGTCCGAGATTGACCGCTTGCGACAGCGTTTCCAGAATCCTAACGCTGCCCCCTTCGCCAAGCTCCGCGATCGCCATGCGAATCGATGTCGCGCCAACGTCGATCACGGCCACCGGTTTGACGGGGCGGATGGGTTCGGTGCCGCGAATGGGTTTGTCAAGTTCGGCGGACATGGAGGAGGGAGTAGGTAGTGTTGATTGGAGGGAGCGAGTGGATCAATTCATCGAAACCTCGCGGGGAATAACCTGACGTTCGATCCAAGCGGCGGCGCCCATCGCTCCGGCATCGTCGCCCAGTTTAGCGGCCACCACCTTAAAGCTCTTGGCTAGCGAGGGCATGGCGCGCTCGCGCGCGGCATCGCCCACCGCATCGACAAACAACTGGGGCATGGCTTCTACCAATCCGCCACCGAGCAACACAATGTCGGGCGACAGCATATTCACGGCATTGGCGACCGCGATGCCCATCAGGCCACAGGCGCGACGAATAATTTTTTCCACAATGGCGTCGCCTGCTTTGATCGCTTCCGCTAACGCACTACTGCGAATCTCTGCGACATCGGTGCCGACCGTTCCCAGTATGTGCGGTGCCTCGCCGCGATAGGCCGCGATCGCCACTTGTCCGGCAATCGCCAAGCGGCTCGCTTCCGCTTCCAGGCAGCCCCGTTTCCCGCAACCGCAGTAGTTGCCATAGGGAACCACCTCGACGTGTCCAATTTCCATGCAAGAATTCTTCTTGCCGCGGAGGATCCGTCCCTCGTAAATACACCCGCCACCGATGCCGGTGCCTGGGAAGATCCCAATCGCACAGCGGGCGTTCTTGGCAGCACCGAAGCGATATTCACCGTACACGCCAGAGTCGACATCGTTAGCGATCACGCAGGGGCAACTGAAGGTTTGCTCCAGATGGTCTTTGAGCTTGACATTCTTCCAGCCGAGATTGGCGGCTTCCAAAATGACGCCGGCATCCAGATCGATCGTGCCGGGGCATCCCACGCCGATACCGGAAAGCTGTCGCGGCTCTAGTTTGGCGTCGGTCAGCGCGTCTTGAATCGTCTGCACAATGCGTTCGACGCCGGACTTGGTCCCCTCGTTTCCTTTCGTGCGCCGCCGCTTGCGACCCAGAGGGCGAAACGCCTGATCGTAGGCGACCGCCAGCATTTTGGTGCCGCCGAGATCGAATCCCAGCCAATGAGCGTCCTGGAGCGGTTCAGGCATGGTGATGATGGCGACCCAAGGTAAGAGTAAGCTGCCCGAAGTAGGGGGCGAAAATGCCAGAGTTGCTACGATAGCAGGCCGGTCTCGATATGCGAAGCGTCTTTAACTTAGCGACTGAGAGTTAATCTGCAACGCATGCAACGATTCTTGCGGAAAACCAAAATCTTAATATTTGTTACGGCGCAAACTGGCGATTCTACCTACAGCGGTTTTACCAAAGATTGGGATGATGCAGAAGTTAGGACCTGTAGCGAATATGCTCAAAAGAATCCTCCGAGGTGCGCGCATCGTTGCTGGCCTCTGCCTTGTGAACGTCGTGTTCGTCTCGAACATTCGGTCGCAAGAGTTCTCCACCGCGCCGCAGGCGACTCAAACGGTAGAGATTCCTGCAGTACGCTTGAACCAACTCTATGAACGACTCGACGGTGCCGAACAGCGCATTCATCAGTTGGAAAGCCGTCGTCTCCCGCCCATTGATGCCGCAGCGCCGGTTTCAACGAGCAGCAACATCGCCGCCATGGAAGCGGATCTGGAAGCTCGGGTCAAAGCGATTGAAAAAGAGCAGAAAAAATCGGCCGACGCGGCCCTCAAGAAGAAATCGGACGACGCCAAGAAGCCGACGCAAAAATGGACTGGTCGAGTTCACACCGATTACTGGGGCTTTCCCGATACATCGCCCGGTGCCAACGCTTTCGAAAGTGCCAATCCCAATGTAGCGAACAGCGGCAACCCCGCTGATGCCGTTGACGATCGCTTCTTGTTTCGTCGCCTCCGGTTTGGCGTGGCTGGCGAAATCCCTGATTTGATGACCTACAAGATCGAGATGGAGTGGGCCAATCCAAATAGTCCCACCATGAAGGATGCCTATTTGGGTTGGACCGACCTACCTTACTTGGAAACTGTATTGTTGGGCAACCAAAAGCGTCCTTACGGTTTGGATCACTTGAATAGTAGCCGCTATAACATCTTTCTCGAACGACCCTTTGTGGTGGAAGCCCTTAACCAGGATGCTCGCCGATTTGGCTTAGTGTCGTACGGCATATCGGATGATTTGGCGTACAACTGGCGTTGGGGTGGCTTTCTCTCCACCGATATGCAAGGCAATGGACAATACATTGCCACGCCCGACATGCAAGCCGAATTTGCAGGACGGTTCGCCAACACAATCTGGTATGACGAAGCTTCGGACGGCCGTGGCTATGCGCATTGGGCAGTCTCCGGTAGCGCCGGTAGCAGTGATCCCAATGGTGGCAGTACCACCGTCGCACGATGGCAGACTCGCCCAGAAGCACGCACCACCAACCGCTGGATCGACACGGGACCAGTAATCGGCGCGGATAACTATCAAATTGCGGGAGTTGAAGGGTTAGCGAACTTTGGTCCCGTGCAAGTTTGCGGTGAGTTCATGAATTTGTCCGTGCAGCGCAACAACGCTAGTGATCTGAATTTCAACGGTGGCTACGTTTACGTCTCCTACTTCCTCACTGGCGAGCATATGCCTTGGGAACGAGAGTCTGGCACACTTGGTCGCATCAAGCCTTTTCAGAATTTCTTTAGCGTTCGCGATTGCGATGGCTGCCACGCGATAGGCTGGGGTGCGTGGCAAGCGGCAGTGCGTTATTCCACCGCCGACTTTAGCGACGACAACGTTGATGGTGGTGTGGGCAACTCCGTGACCTTTGCGATGAATTGGTATTGGAATCCAAATGCTCGCATGCAATTCAACTACATCTATGGCGACATCGACAACCGTCGACCGGCGGCTGGGCTGACCTCTGGCGATTATAGCATCATCGGTGCTCGCTTCATGGTCGATTTCTGATCGCATCGTCCATCGATCTAACTCAACAACAAATGCATACGATAAGGTAACTAGATGAATCGCCTAAATCTTTCCGTCAAAGCAATGCTGCTGATGGCGGTACTGGTGATGGTGGGACACCGCGCTCCGCTCAACGCCGGTCCTCTCCACGGTTGTGATCGTTGTCCCGACTGCGGCAACAAGGTGTGTCAGGCCGAGCCGACGACGGTCAAGGAAAAGAAACATTGTTGGGAAGTGGAATGCAAAGACATTTGTATTCCCAGATTCAAATGGTGGTGGGAGTGCTGCGAAACGCCACCTCGTTGTGGCCAGGTGAAGACGGTCAAGGTCTTGAAGAAGAAGGAATACGAGTGCGAAAAGTGCGGCTACAAGTGGGAAGTCAAAACCGTCGATTGCGATTGCTGCCCAACGGCCCCCACGAAGTGAAGTGAGCCTGTCGCACCAACCGGTCGACAAGTCGAGAATTCTGCCAATCCGGCCCGCGAACTCCGCGCTAGTTTATTTTTTCTGGCGTGGTAGTTACCTTGGGGGCTGGGTAGAGTGGCGTGCTTCCTCGTCCTTGCCGAGTCCGGTCATGATTCAAGTTGCCTGTCATCAATGTCAGCGCTCGTTCTCCGTCGCCGATCAACATGCTGGCAAGTCGGGCAAATGTCCCGGCTGTCAAACGGTGTTGCCAATTCCGGCGCCACAGGTCGCCCAGGCGAAGGTCGCCGCAGTCGCCGAAGAACCGCTCTTGGCGAATCTCGCGCCGGTGCAGGCGAAAGTCGCGGCCAAGCCATCGCCTTCGCTGACGCGTGAACAACTCTCGGCGCGTGTCTTGGGAGCATTTCAGGGCACGATCGAGCCGGTCACCACTTCGCTGTCGTATCGCCTGGGCGTGTTGCTGGTTTCGTTGGTGATGCTGATCCTGCCGGCGATCTATCTGACGTTGATCGTCGCGGTCGCCTATGGCGTCTACCTGCATTTTGTCCATGACGCCGGTATGTTGGAAATTCGTGGCGGCGGACGCGCGAAGATTTTCGTGTTCCTGTTGTATGTCGCGCCCGGCTTCATCGGCGGCATGCTGGTCTTTTTCATGATTAAGCCGCTCTTCGCGCCGGCGGGCAAGCGGCATGGTACGCGCTCGCTCACGCGCGATGGTGAACCGCTGTTGTTCGACTTTGTCGATCGCATCTGTCAGGCGGTCGGTTCCCCCAAGCCTCGCCGCATTGATGTCGATTGCGAAGTGAACGCTTCCGCCAGTTTTCGCAATGGCCTATTGAGCATGTTCACGCGCGACCTGGTGTTGACCATCGGCGTGCCTTTGGCAGGGGGCATGACGATGCGCCAATTCGCTGGCGTTATCGCCCATGAATTCGGCCACTTTAGCCAAGGGACAGGCATGCGCTTGTCGTATCTGGTGCGCACGATCAACGCCTGGTTTCAGCGCGTGGTGTACGAACGCGATTCATGGGACGAATGGCTCGACGACACCGCGCGCTCGGTCGATTTGCGGATTGGCATTTTTCTGTATGCCACCATGTTGTTCGTTTGGCTGACGCGCAAAATCCTGTGGGTACTGATGATGGTCGGTCATGCCGCCAGCAGCTTCTTCATGCGAGAGATGGAATACGACGCCGATCGTTATGAAGCCCGCCTCGTCGGCAGCGATGCTTTCGCCAGCAGTCAAACCCGCATTGTGACGCTTAGTTTAGCCAACAATAATGCCCGCGGCGACTTGCGCGAGTTCATGCGAGAAGGACGATTGGGCGATAACTTGCCCAAACTCATTCTGGAAAATGCGAGGCAGTTTACACCCGAGTCGCATCGTAAGATCGGCGAATTGATCGCAGCCGAGAAGACGAGTTGGTTCGATACGCATCCCAGCAGCCCGGACCGCATCGCCAGCGCCGAGCGCGAGCAAACGCCCGGCATCTTCCACTTGGACTTGCCAGCATCGCAACTTTTCTCAAACTTCGACGCGCTGGGCAAGAACGTCACCTGGGATCTGTATCGCATTATTTTTGGGCAAAAGTTCTCGTCGCAGGAGATGCACAATACCGACGAACTCATCGCGCGAATGGGAAAGACCCAGCAGAACAATGAAGCAATCGATCGCTATTTCCAAGGCTGCTTTACGGTATTGCGTTCGTTGCAACTCCCGGCCTCGCGCGCGATGCAACCGCCTCAGCCGCAGAAGACACTCGATCGCTTGAAGCAAGCCCGCGCTCAGATGCTGGCGAAGGTGGAGCGTTATCTGGAATTGCTCAAGCAATACGACACGGCCGATTCGCATTTGCTGGAACTCAAGCAGGCGACGGAGTTGTTGCACGGCCATGTCTCGCTCAAGGCCAAGGATTATCAAGTGCCGGTCGGTTCTTTCGCGGTCGCCTCCCGCGCGCGCGAGGATGCGCAGATTCTGCAAGGGCGACTCAGCGACGAGATGCACGCAATCGAGCAACTGATCGGCGATCGATTGTATGCAGCGCTGCAACTATTGTTTGTCCCGCAGGTGGCGGCGAGGGTCGAGAACGCCACGGTGTTGCAAGAAGAGTGCCGCAAGTACCACGAGTCGCTCATCAGCTTGCAGCCACAGCTGAGCGCGGTGATTCAGCTGCGCAACGAACACAACGCCCTAGGGGGCTTGTTGGGCGCATTGCAACAGAATCGCAATAGTGAAGCGCTGGTCGATTCCATTCAGCGCTCGATGCGGGAAGTCTTTCGCGTCGCAGGCGGTATTCGCGACGACCTGTTGCGGATTCCCTATCCTTTCGATCATGCCAAGGGAGCGACTTCCATTGGCGCGTATTGCGCTCCCAATCATCCCATCTCGGATGATCTGGGTAGCATTTATGAAACCTCAGGCGGCATTCTAGAAAGTTGTATTCCCATCTATGTTCGTTTGGTAGGCCATCTGGTCGCCATCGCCGAACAAGTTGAACTTGCGGTTGGTCTGCCACGACTGGAAAAGCGCCAGGTGGCCTCGTGAGCACGCGGGCGGAGAAGGCTCCGCTACTTGGCCCCATTCCTGCCGACCGATTAGGCGCGGAGGGAGAAAAACCGCGTTCCATCCGCCCCCAATCCCAACTACAATGGGGCATTGTTCGACGACTCGTGGGAACAGAGGATGAGCGAAAACGGCCATAGCGAATTCGATCCGTACTATAAGTGGCTCGGCATCCCGACCGAGCAACGACCGCCGAACTTTTATCAACTCGTCGGCGTGCAGCTGTACGAAAAAGATTTTGACGTGATCGCTAACGCCTGCGATCAACGGATGTCGCACCTGCGCACTTTTGGGAACAGCCCTCAGCAACAACTGGCCGAGCGATTGCTGAACGAGGTTTCCGCAGCGCGGGTCACGTTGCTTAACCCCCGCTTGAAAGCTGGTTACGACAGCACGCTACGCGCGAAGTATCCGCCGCCGGGGCAGGGGGGCATCGCGAGTCGCGAAGATGCTCGCAAATTGGCGGCCGGAGAACAGTTCGACGACTACACGCTGCTGGAACGGACCGGAGGCGGCAAGACCGGTGTGCTCTGGAAAGCCAAGCATAATTTGTTGGGCAAAATCGTCGCCCTCAAGATCATGCCTGAGGACTCGGCCAAGTTTCCCGAGTGGATTAAGCGGCTCCAGCGCGAAGTGAAGATCACCGCTAAGTTGAATCATCCTAACCTCGTCAGCGCCACCGATGCGGGTATCTCGCGCGGCATTCACTATCTGGTGCAGGACTACTTTGAGGGGCGGGAACTTGCCGAGTTGCTCAAGGAAAAAGGGCGTTTGCCGCTGGATCGTGCCTTGCACTTCCTGATGCAGGCCGCCAAAGGTTTGGAATTCGCGCATCTTCGCACGATCTACCATCGCAACGTCAAACCGGCCAACATGATGGTCGATGCGGCCGACAATCTCCGCGTCACGAATATGATCATGGCGCGCGTCGAGGATAACACCGAAGCGTATATGAGCCTCGTGGAAGGACTGACCTCGCCGGGCTTCATGATGGGGACGGGCGACTATCTCGCACCCGAGCAAGCTGCCGACGCCGCCAAAGCCGACGCCCGCGCCGATATCTATTCGCTGGGTTGTACGTTTTATGAGATGCTCGTGGGGACGCCGCCGTTTCCCGAAAAAGGTGTCGTGCAGAAGTTGCTTGCTCATAAGAGTAAGCCGGTTCCCTCGCTCCGCGCCACGCGTCCAGACGTGCCGGAATGGGTGGACGAGATGTGTCAAAAGATGCTCGCTAAGAACCCCGCGGAGCGTTATCAAAACCTGGGTGAGGTGCTCTCGGCGATCGAGCGGGGCAAAATCGCGGCCGTCATCGCGCCTTGGTCGACGATTAGCCTGGTGCTTGGATTTATCGGCGTTTTTGTGGCCTGCGTGGCTTTGGGGCTGGCCACTGCGGCCATCTACTTCATGTTATTGACAGAGGGGGGGTGAGTCGCCGTTTCAAACTTGCAATTTGTCCCGCAATTCGCCAATATGTAGGCATCTTCTCCAATTGCCTATCGGCCTAATTCTATCCATTCGAGTCTTGGCTTCTATCTTTGCGGGAGTCTGGTGTGATGCAACGTGCTCATTCGCGTCGGCTGGGTGGTTTTACGCTGGTCGAACTGTTGGTCGTGATCGCCATCATCGGCATTCTGGTGGCCCTGCTATTGCCAGCCGTGCAATCCGCGCGGGAGGCTGCCCGACGGATGCAATGCTCGAACAACATGAAGCAGATTGCGCTGTCCGTGCACAATCGCCACGATGCATTGCAGAGTTTTCCGCACGGCAACTACAACTATCTCGATAGCACGTTCACGACACCGGCACCTTACAACAATATGCAGGATCGTCGCTGCTGGTTTCACGATCTCCTGCCCTACGTCGAGCAGCAGAATCTCTACAACGATTTCGACACCTACATGAAGACCAACGCCAGCGCACTCGGGTTCCCTGGGCTGCAAGCAGTCGTCCCCTCGTATGTTTGTCCGTCAGACGGCAATAGCCCCAAGCTCAAAACCTTCTGGGGTGGCCTTGGCACCCCACATCAAGGCTTCTCAGGCAACATGGTCGCATGTGCTGGCAACGATTATTTCAATGCGGGTGGCCATCTGAATAGCGCGAACCTCAATGGCTTGTTCTTTGCTCAAAGCAAAATCACGTTCGGCGACATCAAAGATGGCACGACGAATACCGTGATGGTGAGTGAAATTCTTCTCAGTCCCGATATCGGTTCGCACGATATTCGCGGTCGCTATTACAATCCGGCGCATGGTGGCGTGTTATTCAGCACGCGAGTTACTCCCAACACGCTTGTTCCTGATCGCTTAAACTGGTGTGGTGACAATCCGGTGCCGCAGGCTCCTTGCGTCTACACTGGGGATAACATGTTCGTCTCCGCTCGCAGCAATCATCCTGGCGGCGTGAACATTGGCTTGGCCGATGGTTCGGTGCGATTCCTCAACAACAACATTGATGCCCTGCTATATAAGTATCTCGGCAGCCGCAACGGACAGGAAATAGTTGGTACTTTCTAGGATTTCGAGGATCCGACTTTCCGATCTCCGACTTTTCACTTTGAGAATCTTCATGCTTCGCTCCCTCGCTTTCGTCGCGCTCTGCTGTACTGTTCTCCTCGGCTGTGGTCCCTCTGGTCCCAAGACTTACACCGTCACGGGCACGGTGAAGTTCAACGATCAGCCGTTGGATAAGGGGCAAATCTCGTTTATGCCCAAAGATGGCAAGACGGCACCGACCGGCGGACCAATCGTGAATGGTCAGTACACGGTGCAAGCGCTACCCGGGGAGAAGAAGGTGGAAATCACCGCCACGCGCGAAGAGGGAGCGGTTGATCCCGTCATGGGCAAAGCCAAGCAGGTGCAGTACATCGCCGAAAAGTTCAACGTCTCCACAACGCTGGAAGCGAATGTCACGCCTGAGGGGCCCAACACGTTTAACTTTGAAACGAGCGATAAGTAGCTACACCGCACTTCTCGCTCTCGATCAACGTCTGCCCACGCCTGCCCGCTATGCATCAACGATCGATAGCAGCCTGGGGAGCGTGACAAATTCAATTAAAACTTGCTGCCGTCCACCACCAAGCCATCGCCCGAGGCGACGATGCGTTGCCAGGTGCCATAGGTGCTGGGACTGCAGATGCTGTTCACGCCGCAGCCGCCGGCACCGCCGCCGCTCTCCACGAAGTCGCTGAGGAAGCGAACGCTACCGTCGCAAAGCGCGATCATGATCCCACCCTCATGAGCGCTGCGCGGAAAGGCTTGCCAATTGTTGCTGGCGTGGACATACATGCATTCTTGTCGCATCTTCGTGTCGCCTACCGACGAGTTCACGCCGCCGCTGTCTTGCTGATCGTCGGCTCCTTCGACGCAAGTATTCGGTCCGCCACCACCGCTGGCGTTGTTAGCGCAGGTGCAGAGCGCATTGGCGCCGCATTGCCCCATCGCCCAAGTGCCGCGAATGTCTTGAGTGGAAAGCCCCACTCGCAGTTCCATCAGCATGATGGTATTGGTGGTGCCGTCTTTGATCTCGCCGATATCAAGCGACACATTCGCTCCCATCACGCCTCGTTGGAACGGATTCCATTGATCGTTGCTGGAAGAATTCGTATAGGCCAGTGTGGAGCGAGGATTGACCATGCCCACATTGGCGCCGTAGTTGCCGCGCGCCCACTCACCACCGGCGCGAGCGCATTTCACCTTGCCATTGGGCTCGCTGGGACACAACATTCCCGGCACGGCCACATTGCGGATGCGGAGGTTGTTGGTATGCGAAATAGGCTGATTAACATCGATCGCATCATACAATGCTTGCTGTTCGATGTAGGGCAGGATCGAAATCGTCCAACCGGTGCGGATGGTGTTGTACTGGGTCGGATCTTCGCCAGAGCGAAACGTGATCGCAGGCGGAAAGGCTTTGGCGGTGTCGTGATAGTTGTGCAGTGCTAAGCCCAATTGCTTGAGATGATTCATACACTGCAAACGCCGCGCTGCTTCGCGGGCCGATTGCACTGCCGGCAATAGCAGCGCCACCAAAATGCCAATGATGGCGATCACCACCAAGAGCTCCACGAGGGTGAAGCCAAGTCGTTTCTGAGAGGAGCGAATCATAACTGGCTACCTACGAAGATTGTGATTCGATATCGAAGAGACGCACACCGTCCACCTATTTCTTCTTGGGCACCTTGATCACGGCGGGCTGATTGCTCGTGGTGTCGTAAGTCAGAGGTGTGGTTGAGGGATCGGTATATTCCTTGGGCAACACGTCCGTGGGCGTGTGCGTGCTGTCGAAGGTTTGCACGGTGACCTTTTGCGCGCCGGGGACGATTCCATCGCCTGGCTTGTGGCTGGTGGCATCCTTGAACGAGCCATCGGTCAGATTCACGATGCACACGCCAGGGCGAGGATGCGTCTTGGGATCTTTCGGTGGCGCTTGTGGATAGAACGTCACTTCGACCGAGTCGGCTTGAATCAGTGACCCATCTTCGTAAGTCACCGTGCCACTCACTGGCACATAAGCGAA
>JBGSHH010000518.1:0-12020 GCA_041752355.1 Pirellulaceae bacterium
GCCAGCACGCAGACGACCATGATGCTGATGATCGCAGCGCCGAGCGCGTCGACGCGATGCAACAATAGCGCGCCCAGACCGCACGTCGCGGTGGTAAGGTAGATCGTCAGCACGGCCTGCCCCTTCGTCATGCCAAGATCGACAAGGCGATGCGAGAAGTGGGACTTGTCGGCCTGAAAAGGACTACGCCCCTCGCGGAGCCGAATGAAAATCACCGTACTCATGTCGTAGAGCGGTACCGCCAGCACAAACAGCGGCGCGAGGACCGCATGGCGACGCTCGCCGCCATAACTGGCATAGGTCGCCAATAAAGTGGCGACCGCGATAGTGAAGCCAATGAAGTAACTCCCTGCGTCTCCCATGAAGAGTTGCGCAGGTGGAAGATTGTGCCACAAGAATCCGGCGATCGCGCCGACGAGCACCAACAGCAAACCCGCCACGAACAACTGCGGGCGCTGGGTCTGGGGATCGGGCGAGAGCAATAGCACCGCAGCCAGCATGGCCGCCGCAATCAGCGCCACGCCGCCTGAGAGGCCATCCATGTTATCGAGCATGTTGAACGAGTTCACCAGCGCGCCGATCCAGAGCACGGAGAGCGCCACCGTCAACAAATGGATCTGAATGAATGCCGTGAGTTGCCAACCTTGCGTCACCACGCAGACCGTCGCCACCGCCAGTTGCACGCCCAGGCGAACGCGCCAGTTCAAGCCCCAGCGATCATCGGCCAGCCCTAGCAGCATGAGAATCGTTCCCGCTCCCAACAACACCCAGAGCCGTAGCGATTGCTGCCACAAGCCACCAACATGTTCGCGCGCGAACGCAGGCAAGAGCGACGCATCGATCACCTCGTAATGCACCAGCATCAAGACGCACTGCCCCAAGGCAAATGGCAAGATCACCCCGAGCCAAATCGCCAGTCCGCCACCCAGCGGCGTCGGCGAGGTGTGAACCTTGCGCGCCGCATTGGGCTTATCGATCAACCCATAGCGCGGCGCGACTCGGCGTACCACGTAGCCTGCCAGCCAGGCGATGAGAGCGCTAGGCAGCATGGTGCCGACAAGAAAGAGAAGCAAGGTGTAGGTGCTCATCGTTAGTACTCATCACGCTCCGCGTGATGCCGTTAGATACTCCAACCCCAAGCTACTCGCCAATTACCAAGCCCCGCGATCACGACCAGCGCATAGCCACTAGCTAGTGGCCGCAAACTGCATCACGCGGAGCGTGATGGATACCATTGTACTCATCACGCTCCGCGTGATGCCGTTAGATACTCCAACCCCAAGCTACTCGCCCCATGCTAATCCTACAGCATCACGCGGAGCGTGATGAATACTATCAGTCCTACTGCATCACGCGGGGCGTGATGCGTACTTTTGCCGCAGATAGTCACGGCAGCGCGTGAAGAAGAGATGATAATCAGCGCGCTGGTAGTCCGGATAGGTCCAAGGGCGAAGTTGCCAGGCACCGCCGCGGAAAAAGAGCGTATTCTCGGCAAAAATGCCGCGATCGAGGTAGAGCCGATGATCGCGATCCTTGGTCGAAGCCAGCACCAGCTTGGCCTCCGTCAGATAGCCTGGGTCGATATTCAGCGGGCGAGACTCGGGCTGATTCGCGCCGGCAGCATACTCGAGTTCCCATTGATTGGAAGCGAGCTTCGCCGCCACCAAAAACGCCGGATCGACGAAGGTTTCGAAGGCGAAGAACTGCTTCCAGAGTCCGCTCCCCATCGACTTCTCGTAGTAGGTCGTCTCATTATGTTCAAAGCGTTCGCTTTCCAGCGCGATCGGACCCCAGGCTTGGGCAAGTTTCAGGCGCGCCCAAGCCAGCGCGTCATCGTGGCGACTGAACACGGCGGCAAGTAACAACACAGGTCGGTGAGCAGCGATATCGCCCATTTATGCGATCAAGTCCTGGATCACATTGCCGTGCACATCGGTCAAACGGAAGTCGCGACCCGCATAGCGATAGGTGAGCTTGGTGTGATCAAACCCGAGCAAGGCGAGCAGCGTGGCGTGGAGATCGTGAACATGCACGGGCTTCTCCGCCGCCTTGAAACCGAATTCATCGGTCGCGCCATAGACTTGCCCCCCTTTGACACCGCCTCCCGCCAGCCAACACGTGAAGCCGTGATGATTGTGATCGCGACCGTTGATCTTGCCAGCATTCGCGCCCGCTTGCGGCAGTTCCACTGTGGGCGTGCGACCGAATTCCCCACCCCAAATGATGAGCGTTTCCTCGAACAGACCGAGCCGCTTGAGGTCGCTAATCAGCGCACTGATCGCCTTATCGCATTGTTCGGCGAGACGGCGATGGTTGACCGCAATGTCGTCATGATTGTCCCAAGGTTGCCCTTCGCCATGCCAGACTTGCACGAACCGCACGCCGCGCTCGACCAAGCGCCGGGCGATGAGAATCTGTCGGGCTTGCGTGCCGGGTCCATACGAATCCAACACTTCCTTCGATTCCTTGCTGACGTCGAATGCGTCGGCCGCTTCCATTTGCATGCGATAGGCGAGTTCAAACGAATGGATGCGAGCTTCGAGCGAAGGGTCGCCACCGTGTTGTTCCAAATGCTGCTTGTTGAGCGCGGCCAGCATGTCGATCTGGCGGCGCTGCGCTTCCATGGGAATGCGGTGATTCTTTACGTTCTCGATCAGTTTGTCGATTTCCGTATGCCGCGTATCGACATACGTCCCTTGAAAAATCCCAGGCAAGAAGGCGGTTTGCCAATTCTGCGTTTCTTGAATCGGATAACCGCCGGGACACATGGCGACAAAACCCGGCAGATTCTGATTCTCGGTGCCCAGGCCGTACGTCGTCCACGAGCCAAAGCTGGGGCGCACCAAACGCGAATCGCCACAATTCATCAGCAGCAGCGATGGCTCGTGATTGGGAACGTTAGCATGCATCGAACGAATCACGCAAATGTCGTCGATATGCTGCGCGGTGTTGGCGAAGAGCTCGCTCACTTCGATGCCTGACTCGCCATACTTTTGAAACTTAAACGGCGAAGGAAACGCCGCGCCGGTCTTGCGTTCGGTGCGCAGATTGATCGGAAGTTCCTTGCCAGCGTACTTCTCCAGCGAAGGCTTGGGGTCAAAGGTATCGACATGCGAGGGCCCACCATTCATGAACAAGTGAATGACGTGCTTCGCTTTGGCGGGGAAGTGCGGTTGCTTGGGAGCGAGCGGATTATCGTAACCAGCGGCGCTCGCCTGCGAGACGAGCGCGCCGTCATCGCCCAGCAGCGCGGCCAGACCGAGCATGCCCAGGCCAGTGCCAGAGCGGCGCAGGAGTTCGCGGCGATTGAGGAGGTTCATGATGGGCTCGTCATTCAAAAGGCGAAAGTAAACGCGCGGGAGGCCCGCAATCCTAGTCGACAAAGGCGAATTCGTTGGTCATCAGCAAGAGTTGGGCGTATTGCTCCCAGGCGGAAAGCTGGGCGACGGCGGCAGCATCTTGCGACGTGAGCGCGATGTACTCTGCGCCGAGTTTACGTTCTTCCTCGCTGGGCTGACGCTGAAAGAGCAAACGATACAAGGCGTTGATCTTGTCTGGGGTCGCTTCCGCGCGAGCAATCTCTGGTCGGGTCAGCAGGTGCTTCGCTTCTTCGATGACGGGGGACGAGTTCATCAAAAACAACGCTTGCTGCGGCACGGTCGTGCGCGCGCGGCGATCGTTGCTGGTGTCGGGACTCGCCAGATCAAACACGCGAAACAGATTCGGCAGGTCCTGGCGATCGATAAAGCCATAGACCGAACGGCGCGTGCTGTACGGAGGTTTGGCGATCTCCACCGCTCGGCCACCCATCGTCTCATCGAGCCTGCCGGAGACGAGCAAGAGCGAATCGCGCAACGCCTCGAATTCCAAGCGGCGGCGGTTCATCTTCCACAGCAATCGATTCTCGGGATCGACGCCTTGCGCGTCGGCGCGATCGAGACTGGCTTGCTGATACGTCGCCGATAGCATGATTTCGCGATGCAATTCTTTCAGCGACCAACCATGCTCGCGGAGGTAACTCGCGAGATAATCGAGCAAATCGGCTTGGACGGGCTTCTCGCAGCGAATACCGAAATCGCCCGGCGTACTCACCAGCGGCTCGCCAAAGTGCAACATCCAAACGCGATTAGCAATGACGCGCGCCGTGAGCGGGTTCTCCGGCGCGACGATCTTCTTCGCCAATTCCAATCGTCCACCATCGGTAAACGGTTGACGCTCGGCCGACGATAGCACCGCGACAAACTGTCGCGGCACTTGCTCGCCTGGTCGATTCTGATCGCCGCGCTGGAAGACGCGTGGATTGTGCGGATTCGCATCGTCGCGCACGACCATCGCTCGGGGCGGTGCGCCGGGATCGTTCACCTGATGCTCATCAATCTTCTTTTGCAGCGATTGACGATGATTGCGTTCGTCGCGGGCAAGGTACTTGTCGATCTCATCGCGGGGGATGCTGGTCGGCGCGTTGTCGGCGACGAGGACTTCGGCGATCTGCTTCGCCGGGGGCGTCAGTTTGTCCAACGCCTCTTTGTTCGAACCGCCTGCTTTCCAGGCTGCCAGCGATTCCTGCAGCAGCTTGCCATACAGCGACGCTAGTTCGTTTTTGTTTTGCGGCGCGGCGGCGAGCGCGGCTTTCAAGGTGGGATTGATTTGACCGGCGGCGATTCCTTCCGGTTTGGCCAGCCAGGCATCCAGGAGGGGCTTAGCGCGTTCTGCGAAAGGTTGAGCGTCGATGTCCTTCAGCGCGGCCAGATCGTGCCACACTCCGAGGAAAGCATGATCTGCTTTGGCTTGCTCCTGGAGATAGTTCTTCCAACGCTCGACCAAACGTGGCTTAAGTTCGCCCTTGCCGAGCGAAACGCCGGTCGCTTTCGCCAGCACATCGCCCGGCTTGAGGCTCACCATCGCCAGCAGGTACTTCTCCGCCTGATCGCGCCCTTGAGCGACAAGTTCGCCATGCTTGCCATCGAGATATTGATTCAATTCACCGCGACGCTTTTCCAGTTCCTCTTGGAACTTCTGATAACCAACGGTTTTCTCGGGCATGCCGATCATGGGCAAGTCGCCAGGCTGGTTGCAACTGGCGAAGATGCCATAGAGCGAGTAGTAGTCCTCGGTGGGAATGGCATCGAACTTATGATCGTGGCAGCGCGCGCAAGCGACCGTCAGCCCCATCAGGCCGCGCGTCACCACATCGATTTGGTCATCAATATCGTCATTGCGATTATTGAATTTGCGACCGACCGTCAAGAAGCCGAGCGCCGCCAGTTCGGAATTGTCCGGCGATAGCGGCAGTTTGTCCGCCGCGAGTTGCTGGAGAATGAACTGATCGTACGGGAGATCGTTGTTCAACGCGTTGATGACATAGTCGCGATAGGTATACGAATAGGGATAACGCCGCTCGCGCTGAAATGCATAACCGCT
This sequence comes from Pirellulaceae bacterium, assembly GCA_041752355.1. GTDB lineage: Bacteria > Planctomycetota > Planctomycetia > Pirellulales > Pirellulaceae > JAEZGD01. Next base: position 5,422 of record JBGSHH010000518.1, read on the forward strand.
GGTGTCGGCATAGCGGGCGACATCGAGCCAATGCCGTCCCCAGCGTTCGCCATAGCGCTGGGAAGCGAGCAGGCGATCGATAACTTTGGCATAGGCCTCGTCCGAAGTGTCGCTTTCAAACGCGGCGACTTCTTCGGGCGAAGGGGGCAAGCCATGCAAGTCAAACGTAGCGCGGCGAATGAGGGTGCGACGATCGGCGACCGGCGAGGGCACAACTTGCGCGGCTTCCAACTTGGCGAGCACGAAGCGATCTAACGGGCGGCGCGACCACTCGGCATTCGTAACACTAGGCACCGGTGGTGAGACAATCGGTTGCAGCGACCACATCGTCTGCCTGGCGAATTGCAGGCGTTCTTCTTTGCTCAGCGGCGCAACTTCCGCGGCGGCATTGGGCCAGGGGAGGCCGATCTTCACCCACTGGATCAGCGTGGCGATTTCGGGTTCGCTCAGCTTTTCTTTCGGCGGCATCTGAATGTCGCCTTCATGGCGCACGACCTTCATAATCAAGCTTTTGTCCGGCTCGCCAGGGACCGCCGCCGCGCCAGCAATCTCGCCGCCAGCGATGATCGCGGTACGAGAATCCAGACGCAGTCCGCTCTCCGCTTTCTCCGCGCCATGACATTTCTGACAGCGCGTGACCAAAAGCGGACGAACCTGCTCTTCGAAGAACTTCTCTTGTTCCGGCGTGATGCTTGCCACCGCTGCCGGCTCCGCCCCAGCGCGCGATGGCAAACCGAGGAGGGCAAACGCCAACAGCGCGAGCAGGCTGATGCCGCTCCAACGGCGAGCGTGGTTCGGAGTCGCGAACATACGAATATCCAAATCTGGTTCAGGCGGGAAAGCGAACAAAGGCGGGGCGGCAATATAGGAATTATCGTCACCAAGCAGCCGCTCCCCCTATTGGAATCGAAATCGCCGCTGGCGGCAAGCTTATTCGCCACCAGCCTGGGTGATGCGAACGCATCATTTCGTCCGGTCGTGCCGCTTGCACTGGCAGTGCGGCGCTCAAGAAACTTGAGCCAATCCACAAATTTTGCGCATGCGCGGCAGCCTCCCTCGGAAATGCGACCTATGGTTTCAATGGAAGAAGTAGATTATTCGCGAAGCAGAACACTCGTCTTTGTTGCTTTGCGAACGATCCACTTGGCAGACAAGTTTGACCGCCCGTTCGGGCAGTGGTTCATCCCAGATTACTGGTCAGCGCTCGCATCTGCATGCGGATCGCGCCCCAGGCAAGTTTCAGCGCTAGCGAGGCGATCGATCCATGGCCGACTTACTCGTACGACGCAAACGCTCGCAAGGTACCACGGTCGTGGAAACGGCAATCGTGCTGCCGGTGCTGATCGTCTTCGTGTTTGGACTCATCGCGTACGGCCACGTGCAGATGGTTTCTAACACGCTTAAAGGAGCGACCCGCACCGCCGCCCGTTATGGTGCGACGGAAGGAATCACGAGCGAGCAAGTGAAGACGCGCGTCAAAGACATCATGTCGGGCGGAGTGAATCCGGCTTATGTGGTGGTTTCGGTCAAGAGCGCGAAAGCCTACGACAATGGCACCGCCTTTCCAACTAACGGTTCGGATATTAGCGCGCTGCCGGATGTCGAGTTGAAAAACTCCGAAACAAGAGACTTGTTCGTCGTGCGGGCCACGGTGAACTACAACAACGTCGCGATCTTGCCAGTCTCTTGGTTGGCAGGCAAGCAGCTTTCGGCCCAAGCGTTCATGCGTCACGAGTAGACAACTCCGCGAGATCCGCGGAACGGTTCGGATATAGCTGGAGAGATCATCATGCGATGCAAGCAGAAAAAGTCACGCGGCGCGGTAACCGTCGAATTCGCCCTGATGGCACCGATATTCTTGACGATGGTGATGGGCGTGACGGAAGCGAGTCGCTTGTTCGACGTGCAAAATCAAATGAACTCCGCGGCACGCGAAGGTGCTCGTTTGGCCGCCATGGATCGCACGGGACTTTCCGGCGCTGGCACAGGCACATCGACCAACACCAAAGTCATCAACGACGTGAAGAATATCCTGGAAGCAACGGGCCTGGACGCTGTCAATATCAATATCAATATTGTCGATCACGACGACCCCACCAAGGCGTTCAATCTCGATGATCCGGCCAATAGCATGAAGTATTTTGAAGTCAAGATTTCAGTTCCGTATAGCGCTACGACATCCACCGTGCCTACGGGAATGGAAACGTTCAGTCTGAAATCGAAAGTTGTGTTTCGCAACATCAAACTGGCCGCGGACGGCTCCTGATGCGAACACCGGATAATCCACTGTCTTTGTACACGCAAGGGCAGCGCGGCGATCGAGTGTGCGGAAAGCAAGTGTCACCTCCCGTCCAACACCTTTTGTCATTCGTTGTCTGTTAGGAGTCCTTTATGAGCCGCTTTCGTATGCCCAATCTCGCGACCCGGCGGCCGCGCGCCACGCGACCGAGTCGTCGCGGCGTCGTGACCGTGCTCTCGGCGTTTTTGATGGTGGTGTGTTTCGCCTTCGTCTCGTTCGCCGTGGATACCGGTCTGATCGTCATGACCAAGAACCACATGCAGAACGCCGTCGATGCCGCGTCGCTGGCGGCCTCGCAAGAGATCGTGGCGGCGGTGTATAACGCTGGCCAACAAGGGAGCGCCGGTGGTTCCACCACGAGCGCCGCCGACGCTGCGCGCAACGTGGCGGTCGAAGTCGCGGCCGCCAATGGCGTCTTCATCGATGCCGACGCCGATGTTTCCTTCGGCCATCGCAGCTACAACAAGGTGAGCGGCAACTGGCCGATCGCGTGGGGCAGCGGTCCCTATAACGTGGTCAAAGTCACCGCGCGCCGGGAGAATAGCAACCTGGATGCCAGCGACGGACGCTTGAAACTCGCCTTCGGTTGGGCCGTTAACACCCCGAGCGTCGCCTTGAAAACGAGCGCAACCGCGTTCGTCGAAGCCCGCGACATGGTGTTGGTGATGGACTTCTCCGGCTCGATGAACGACGACAGCACTTACTTCGCTTTCAATAAGCTGGGGCAAAGCGCCGTCGAAGCCAACATGCAGGAGATCTTCACCATCCTCAATCCCAATGTTGGCACGTTGCCGATGACGCCGGATTGGGTGCGTTATAAAGGTGTTCCACCTTCGAGTTCCACCAAGCCACAAATCTATGTGACTTTCAAGAACACACAGATCTACGTCGAATCATCGAAAACCTTGCAACAAGTCAAGCTGCAATTCTCGGGCGGTGCCACGCAAACCTTTACGGGCCTGGCGGGTTACACCGGCACCTTCAAGGGATCGGGCAGCAACAATAACAAGCTGGTGACCAATTGCTGGGTGAAGTCGGCGAACAATTCGACCAACGGCGAGCAGTTCGATGACACCACGGCCAAAATCATTACCGCCTATGGCCTCAACAGTGTCTCCTATCCGTACTCATCCGGTAGCTGGACGTCGTTCATCAACTATTGCCGTAGTGATAGTCAGGTGAGCAATGCTGGCTACAAGTACAAATACGGCAAACTGAGTTTTGTGAACTACTTGCTCACGCAGCAGCCGAACTACAGCAATACCAAGGATCTCTGGAAGACACCACACTATCCCTTCCACGCCATCAAGGAAGGTGCGACGCTCTTCACTGAGTTTCTCACCGACCTCAGCTTCGACGATCGGCTTGGCTTGGTCTCGTATGACGAGGACTCACGCGTGGAGAAAGTGCTGAGCATTCCCGAAGCATCCGTCGACATTTCGTCAGAGCCGATCACCTCGGAGTTCGACAAGATCGATACGATGCAACGTCACAAACAAGCGTCTCACTATGGATCGTACACCGCCATCGGCTATGGCCTGCAAGATGCCCGCACGCTGCTCACGGATCACGCTCGCGAAGGCGCGAAGAAGACGATCGTGTTGATGACCGATGGTTTGGCGAATCGTCATCCCAACGGCTGGAGTCCGCCACAAGGCTTCAACTGGTCGACTTTCACCGACTACGATGACGACGGTGATGCCGACTACAGTTCAAGCAACACCAGTGTCAAATATGCCTTCTATCAGGCGACCCTCGCGATCGCCGAAGGAGCCACGATCCATACGATCAGCGTGGGTGCCGATGGCGATCCGGAACTGATGGCGGCCATCGCCTTCGCGGGTGGTGGCATCACGGTGAACGTTCCTGGCGGTTCGACCGTGGCCGAAATGGAAGCCCAGCTAGAAGCAGCTTTCGCCAAGATCGCTTCACGCTTGCCGCCACCGAAATTGGTGTACGACGCGAATTAAGTGAGGACACCCTCCCCTAGCGCTTACGGCCACGAGAGCAATCTCGTGGCCGTTGCGTTTCTTGGTTGACACAGGCCAGATGAGCCGAGGCTGATTTACCACTCAATCTGACTGGCCTCGAACACCGGGCCTTCCACACAGGTCCGCTTATAATCCCACTCGCCTTGCTCATCGCGCACCTTTGCCACGCAGGTGAAACAGATGCCGACACCGCAGGCCATCGGTGTTTCGAGCGACACCTGACAAGGCGTTTGCAGTTCGCTCGTGAGCCGCGATACGGCCGCCATCATTGGTTCAGGGCCGCAACAAACGACGCGTCGCGAGCCTTGGCTTTCGGCCACCACTTCGCGTAGCAGATCGGTCACCAGGCCATGTTTGCCGCGTGAACCATCATCGGTGGCGATGCGCACTTCAATGCCTGCGCGTTCAAAGTCCGGCACGCCGGCCAGCAAATCCGCCGAACGCGCGCCGTAACACAGCGTGACGCGCTTCGCGGGTGTCACTGCACGCGAGCCATCACCAAACCGGCGGGTACCGAGAAACTCTTGGCCCAATGTGAGAAAAGGGGTTTGCCCAATCCCGCCCGCGACCATGATTAAATGGTCGACCGGAGCGGCAGAAAAGCCATTGCCAAGCGGACCCCAGACGACCAATTCCTGGCCTGGCTGCGCACGCACCACGCGACTGGTGAACTTGCCTTTGACCAGATAGACCACATCCAGCGCGTCAGCGCGCCCGTCACGCTCGATGATATCGTAGATCGCCAAAGGGCGACCAATCAGCGGATCGTTGAGCGCGGCCAGACGAAGCATCACGAACTGCCCCGGCACAGCGCTGACGGCGATTTCCGGACAAGCAAATCGCAAGCGATAGGTATCGCGCGCGAGGCGTTCGTTTTCCAGAATCGTCACCGTGCGCTGCACGGCGCTATCGGCATAGTACGCTGCGTGCAAAGCGCTGCTCATCGACGTCCCTTCTTGGTGGCATGCTTCTTCGCGAATTTACGGGGCGCGCCGGAGCGATCGTTATCCCGTCGCTCCCCTTTGGCGAACTTCTTCCCGCCCGTTCGTCCTCCCGCGCCTTTGGGGCCGGAGGTGCGTTCGGTCTCACTTCTCGTGCCTTTGGCAAACTTCTTTTGCCCCCCAACGTTTCGCCCGCCGACATTTCGCCCACCGGCACGTACGCCGGACCCCTTGGGCTTGCCGAATTTCTTGCGCGGTCGTTCCAGCGCCGACGGAACAGGGGTTGTCGGCTTGGGAGGTTCCTCGCTTGGTGCTTGTTCATCATCGTCGAACGCAATCACCGCGCCTGCCGACTTCGCGCGCCAGGAGTCATTCTTGAACGTCCGATCGTCGAAGTGCGTCAACTCTTCATTTACCAGCACTGGACCCGAGTATTCTTCCTCCTCGAAGGCGACATCTTCTTTGGCAACAACAGGTTTCTTCACCACCGCCGATTTCACTTTGGCCGCTAACGGCTTACTGGCTTCCTGCGTCGCTTGTTTCTTCAATCGCGAGGAGTAGGCGTATTCTTGCAGTGCATCGAGTTCGTGGCTCGTCAAGGGACGATGCGCGCCGACAGGCAACTCGCCGAGTTTGAGCGGGCCGATTTGTGTCCGCTTAAGCTTAAGCACCTTGTGTCCCACTGCCGCCAGGATGCGTCGCAATTCGCGATTCTTCCCTTCTTGCAGGATCATCTCCAATTCGGTGCTTTGACGCCGAGCTTTGCGAATCTTCAGCGATGCGACTTTGGCGACACCTTCGGCCAAATGCACACCCTTCTTTAACTTAAGCAGCGTCTCGGGTGTGATCTCGCCGGCGGCGACGACCAGATACGTCTTTTCCGCGCCATAGCGCGGATGCGTCAGGCGATTGGCCAATTCGCCATCGTTGGTGACGAGGATCAGGCCTTCGCTATATTGATCCAATCGCCCCACCGTGAAGAGTCGCTCGTGCGTGTCCACCAGATCGATCACGCGCGTGCGATGCTGCTGATCGTAGCTGGTCGATAGTACGCCTTCGGGCTTGTTGACGAGGAAGTACTGCGCCTTGGAGCGCCGCAGCGCTTCGCCATCCACGCGAATCTCTTGCGTGAGCGTATTCACTTTGGTGCCAAGGCCGGCCACCTGACGATCGACTTCGACCCGTCCCTCAGCGATCAACTCCTCGCACTTGCGACGGCTACCAATGCCGGCGGCCGCCAGAACTTTCTGCAAGCGCTCGCCTGAAGAATCGGCCGTGGTGGTCGCGGCACGATTGCGAGTCGGTTTAGGGCGGGAACGCATGGCAAGCCAATCGGAATATTAGGGCGAGTCGAAACGCCTTAATATA
>JBGSHH010000519.1:0-6615 GCA_041752355.1 Pirellulaceae bacterium
CGTTGTGATGCTTTCAATTGGCGCGAATTCATAGATGCCCGCGTTGTTGACGAGAATGTCGAGCTTGCCAAACGCCTGTTTTGTCTCGGCGAACAAGCGCTCGACATCGCTGGCTTGCGAGACATCGGCTTGCACCGCCACGGCCTTGCCTCCTTGTTCGACAATCGCCCCCACGACGCGATCTGCTCCCGCTTTGCTGGACGCATAGTTGACGACCACTGACGCCCCGGCGGCCGCCAGTTGCGCGGCGATCTCCGCGCCGATGCCTTTGGAGGCGCCTGTGACCACCGCGACTTTGCCGGCCAATTTCCCCGACATAACCAGGTTCCTTGTGTGTGAGTGTTGTGTACCGATGGGTACATATTATCGCTTTCCCCTGGACAGGCAAGGGCTTTAATGTACTATTTGGTATGAAAGGCGGAAATTCAGTATGACCATCGGACGTCCCCGTGAATTCGATACCGAGAAGGCCCTCGAGGCGGCGCTGGAAGTCTTTTGGCGCAAAGGCTTTGAGGGGGCGACGCTGCCCGAGCTGACCGCCGCGATGGGGATCAATCGCCCCAGTCTGTACGCGGCGTTCGGCAACAAGGAAGCGTTGTTTCGTCTGGCGATCGAGCGCTATGTGAGCGAGCACGCCACACACATCGCCACGGCGGTCACACGACCGACCGCGCGCGAAGTAGCGCAAACGCTCTGGCAAGGAACCATCGAACTCACCACCAGCCCGCGCGGGCCGCGCGGTTGTTTTTTGGTGCAAGGGGCGCTGGCCTGTGGCGACGAGGCCGATGGTCTGCGGAAGGAAGTCGCCAAGCGGCGGGCGGGACTGGAGAGAGTTTTAGCCAAACGCTTTACGCAGGCAATCGACGAGGGTGATCTGCCTACCAAAAGCGAACCCGCAGACCTTGCCAAGTATGTCACCACCGTATCGCATGGCATCGCCGTGCAAGCTGCCGCCGGCGCAACGCGCGAAGAGCTGCGTCGTGTGGCGGAGATCGCAATCGAGGCTTGGCCACGCTAAGTTTGTCAATATTGCTACCGCAAATTGTCCCGCGTACAATACAGCCAGGAGTACCACTTATGACGGCCGAAGAACTCGTCGAACTCTTGGAAGAGCGTCCCTTTCAACCGTTGCGACTTTATCTCTCCGATGGTCGCTCGCGCGATATTCGCCATCCTAAAATGGCGATCGTCTCCGATAGTCTCGTCGCCATTGGGGTGCCGCGCGATGATGCATCGAAGATCGCCTCCAAGATCACGTATTGCGCGCTGTCGCACGTCGTGGAGGCGGAGCCGATTGGTGCCGGCAAAAGCGTGTAGTCGTAGAAGCAAGCACATGCGACATGAATCCCTACGAATCACCCGAACTTGTCGACGAGGAAGACGAAGTCGAGCCTCCCACGCCACCACGTTGGTGGGCGACCATCGTGAAGCTTGCCGTGTGTGCTTTCTTCTTACTCGCGCTCTGGGGTGTTGGCGCTTCGGGAATCGGACGCGGTTACCATTCGATCGAGTATGGTTTCATCGGATACTATAGGTATGTGCGTGAACAAGGTGTCGTCACGACCTCGGAGATTCAGCCCGCTGAACTCGCGCTTACGATCGCTCTTAGTCTCGCGATCATGATCTTTGGAATCGGTTGTGTTCGTCGCCACGTTTCGGCAAATTCGTAGACCCACCTTTTACTAAAGACGGAATGGGGACTAACCACCGAGCCACAGAGGACACCGAGCGAATACAAGGAAATTGAAAAGGCGAGCGAGCTTTATCAAGTCCATTCTGGCCTGGGCATTTCTCGGTGTCCTCGGTGGCTCTGTAGTTAGTTCTCTCTATCCGTCCTTCACAAAGCCTATCCACCCGCCAGGCCACCAATAATCAAGAACGGTTCCTTGCCCGTCGCCACCGCTTCCGGCAGCGGCTCATCCGGATCAGCGAGCGTATAATCTTGCTCGCACGCATAGAAGCGCAAGAAGGGGCGGCGGAGTTGCGTGTGATAATCCCTTATCGTGCCGCGCAGCACGGGATGCAGTTCCTCCAGGGCGTCGAGCAACTGGCGTTGCGTGACCGGTGCGGCGATGTCGAGCGTGACTTCGCCGCGAATATTGGCCAGCGTGCGTAAGTGATAAGGAAGTTCAACGCGAATCATGGGAGTGTTTGCACTTCCACCGAAACCACCGCAGGCAGGTCGCGAACGATCGCGTTCCAGTGGTTGCCGCCGTCGGGCGAACAATAGACTTGCCCGCCGGTGGTGCCAAAATAGATGCCGCAATCATCAAGTTTGTCCGTCGACATGGCGTCGCGTAGCACGTTTACATAGCAATCGCTTTGCGGCAAGCCATCGGTGAGTGCTTCCCACTCATTGCCACCGACGCGACTGCGATAGACTCGCAATTTGCCTTCCGGCGGAAAGTGTTCGGAATCGCTCTTGATCGGCACCACATACACCGTCTCCGGTTCGTGGGCGTGAACTTCAATCGGGAAGCCAAAATCCGTCGGCAAGTTGCCGCCGATGTCGTGCCACGAATCGCCAGCATCGTCGCTGCGCATCACGTCCCAATGCTTTTGCATGAACAGCGTATCGGGCTTGGATGGATGCAAAGCGATGCGGTGCACGCAGTGTCCCACGTCGGCGTTGGGATCCGGCAGCACATATTGCGATACGAGTCCACGATTGATCGGCTTCCACGACTCGCCGCCATCATCAGTGCGAAACGCGCCCGCCGCGCTAATAGCGATGAAGATGCGTTGATGATTGGTCGGATCGATCAGGATGGTGTGCAAGCCCATACCACCGGCGCCTGGCTGCCAAAGTTGTCCCTTAGCTTGGCGCAGCGCCGGCAATTCTTGCCAGTTGTGGCCGCCATCGGTGGTGCGAAACATGGCGGCGTCTTCGGCGCCAGCGTACACCGTGTCGGCATCGGTGAGCGAAGGTTCCAAGTGCCAAATGCGTTTGAATTCCCAGGCGTGTGGCTTGCCGTCGTACCACAAATGCTGGCCAACTTCCCCTTCGTAGGTGAACTTGTTACCGACCGCTTCCCACGTTTGGCCACCATCGCTGCTGCGTTGAATCACTTGCCCGAACCAACCGCTGGATTGCGAGGCATACAGCCGGTCGGGGTCGACTGGCGAGCCTTTGAGATGGTAGATCTCCCAGCCAGCGAAGTGCGGGCCAGCGACCTCCCATTTCTTACGCTGCCCATCGGACGTGAGAACGAAAGCGCCCTTGCGCGTGCCGACCAAAACACGAACCCGACTCATGCCAAACTCCTTGAAGGCAAACCTAATATTATGTGAATTGGACTTCGAGTTTTACTTAACTCGATGGTAGTGGGCCGTCATGAATTGGGTCCATGAGCCGTCGGCATTTTGCGATTGGGAAGTCAGCGTTCGATGATCATCGTCGATGAACTCAATGATATCCTTATAATTCACCATCGTTCCATCGCCCGCGAACGAAGGGCCTTCCGTATCGAGTGTGAGAATGCGTTGTGTGGCGTCGAGGGTGCCGGAGTACTTCCAGAGAAAAGTCATCACGCCGGCGACGAACGTGCCCACAAATCGTTGTTGCGATGGATCGTAGCCGAGTGTCATGATCGAGCTGCTCTTGCCGCCGCCAGGCATTTCCCCTTCCCCTTCGCCGATGGTCCACAGTCCGCCGAGTGAACGCACCAACTCCTTGCCTGTGAGTTTCGTGGGTGGTTCGTCGGGTCCGCAGGTGGCTTCCATTTTCATGGTCCAGTCGCCGACCAATTTATGCAACCATTGATGTTCCGCTTGGGGTTTCGCGATCATCGTGTTCCTCGAAGTGCCAAAAAGTAACGAAAAAAATGGACGTTGCTACAAGCTTCGCCACGGCGCGAGCGAGCGAACGCGAGCGTCACGCAAGTAAAGCCCGATCCACACGATCACACCGATAATCAGCGGCGGCAGAAAAGATTCATCTTGTCGTAAATGCACGACAATCGCGCCGCCAAGATAGCCGGTCAGCAAGATCGCTCCAAGTACCGCGGTTTGCGGAATGATGTAGAGAATCATGCAAATGACTTCAAGGATGCCGATGTTGACGAGCATCTCGGAACCGAAGCCAAACTTCGCGAAGCCATCGACCGCCATGGGATTCTTGCTGAGCTTCATGAAGGCGCTCATCGCGAAGAGCGGCATCGTTAGCGCGCTGAGTACGCGTCCCGTCCAGAGCATCCAGTTCGGTGTGGAAGGCCGCGGAGTTGCGTTGTTTGAACTCAAGGGACTGGGACTATTGTAGGGGTTTTCTGAATTCATTGTCGTGCTTTGCTATTTCAGTTTGCGGAGTATGTCAACTTGCGGCAGGTGTCGAAGGGAGTAAGTTCGGCGACCAGATTCTCACTCGTTTTCCGTCTTAGTGGGTTCATTCTTCGCTTCGTCTTTCACGTCTTCCAATGGCTTGCTGACAGGCTCGCTTTCGACGACTTGCTTCATGTTGGCCAGGCCTTTTTCAAAGTCCTTGCCGACCATTTCGTCCATGTTCATGAACAGGCAGAAGATTTTGCCAATGAAATTGTTCTTGCCTTCCATCTTCCAAACGACTTCGGTTTGCTCGCCTTGGGGTTTGAAATCGAAGGCCACAGCGCATTGATCTTCAAACGGGCGCACAAAGGCGAGCTTGATGTCGATATGCTCCGCAGGCTGGCTTTTCAAAATCTCCATGCTCCCCTCGCCGACGTCATCATTGCCTGACCAGGCGAACTTGGCTCCTTCACCATAGGCTGGACCATCGAACGAGTTCTTGGCGTTTGGATCGAGTTTTGCCCAAGGCGACCAAGCGTCCCAGAGGTGGAAGTCGTTGACATGCGCGAAAACCGCGTTTGGCGGCGCCGCAATGACTGCCGATCGAGTGATCTTATAGTCGGTCGGTTGCATCGCTACGATGCCCAGAAACACGAGCACGATTCCAACCAGCACGCCTAGGCCAATAAGTATCTTCTTACGCATGTTTCGCACCTTCTATATAGATGGATTTCCAGCACGCACGCCACCACGCGATATTCTGCGCGTTGGCCCTGCGGTTGGCTAGTTGGTAGGCAAGCCGGTCAGCTCCACAATCGGACGAATTTCGACCGTTCCCCACCGCGCCGCCGGAATTCGACTAGCGATTTCAATGGCTGTATCGAGATTTTCAGCATCGACGAGGAAATAGCCTCCCAGATGCTCGCGCGTTTCGGCAAACGGACCATCGGTCACCATCCGTTTTCCTTCCCGCAGCCGCACGCTCGTGGCGGTCGAAACCGGCTGAAGTGGATTGGCCGAAACGAACTGCCCCTTGGCTTGCAAGTCGTGAGCCAGCTGCGAGCTTTCCTGGTAGCAATGCTCGCGCTCCGACTCGTTGATGGCGTTCTCTTCCATGTAGATCATCAATAAGTACTTCATGCTATTCTTCCTTACGTTTCTAGTGTGCTGCGGCTGCAAACGCTGCCAATGGAGGCGCTGCCGCTAATTCCTCGTTGAGTGGGCGGATTTCCAAACTTCCGCCGACGCGCATGCACGGGATCTGCGACATGAGGTGAATAGCGTGATTGAGGTCATTGGCTTCGAGAATCATCACACCGCCGATTTGTTCCTTCGTTTCCGCGAAGGGTCCATCAGTGACCGACAATCGTCCGCTATCGAACCGTAAGGTGGTGGCCGATTGCGAACCTTGGAGCGCACGCGCATCGATCACATGCCCACTCTTGCGCAGCGTTCCCTCATAGGCCAGCGACGCGTCAATGAGAGCTTGTCGCTCGTCGGCGGATAGTTCACTCCAGCTTTGTTCGCAGTGGTACCCCAAGCAAAGATATTTCATCGCGGCATCCCTTGGTCGCAAGTATCGAAGCGGTTTATGCTGGCGGCGTCGCGGGATTGATCAACATCCAGCAGACGCCAAAGCGATCGTTCACCATGCCGAAACTACTGGCGAAGAACGTCTTGTTGAGCGGCATGGTCGCCTGGCCGCCATCGCTCAGTGCTTGGTACAGCCGTTCGACTTCGGCATCGCTCGTCACCGAAATCGTCAATGAAATGCCTTGAAAACTCGCTTTTCCAGTGCAACTGCCATCCGTCGCCATGATTTCGGTATCACCAACCTTGAAAGCGGAATGCATGATTTTGTCTTCGCTGCCCGGAGGAAGTGCTCCTTCAGGACAGGCTTCCGGGCTTTCGCTGAACTTCATAGCGCAAAGAATTTCAGCGCCGATGGCTTGTTTATAGAATTCCAGGGCTTCCGCGCATCGACCTTCGAAAGACAGGTAAGCTTGAACGTGCATGGGTGACTCACTTTTGCGAATAGAAAGAGTTAGAGACGTAACGAGCAACAATTCTAGCTAAGCGATGTTTTGCTGCTCGATAGCGGAGCGGAGACGTTCCTCCTGGGCTTGCAACTCCGGCGTGAATTCCGCGCCAAAGTCGGCCGCTTCAAAGATCTGACGAATCTCAAGCGTCGATTCTTCACCAGGCATCGGATCAGGGCAACGCTTGACCCATTCGATCGCTTCCTGCAGCGATTGGCAATTCCAAATCCAGAAGCCAGCAATGAGTTCCTTGGTTTCCGCGAAAGGTCCGTCGGTCACACTGACCTTGCCGTGGGAAAACGTTACTCGCGCCCCT
>JBGSHH010000520.1:0-5120 GCA_041752355.1 Pirellulaceae bacterium
CATGCAATCAAGGACCCGGCTTGCTTCATCTCCGCCAGCAATTCCCGCATCGCCGTCATGAATTCGGGGCTAGGTGGAGTGCCGGACTCCATTTGAGGGCATATCTGAACCAAGGCCGTATATCGCATCTCTCTGTCTCCCTTGTACTTACATCAAACGCTAACGTCGGCCACGACGCGGCTTATTTCGATTGGCAACATGTATTAGTCGCCTGGGAAAACGGCAAATCGACAGCCCTCGAAGAATCTTGCCAAATTTTTTACACCAACCCGAAGCGTTAGCGAGGACCAGAAGCGGCGAGAATCCGTGCCGCCTCACCGCGAAATGTCATGAATATGGTCCGCGCGTTAGTGCAGTTCGCTGAGCCGGCCCGCCAAAAAGCGACGCTCGGGCTCTTGCCTGGCGAGTTCCAAGGCCCGTTGATACGATTGCTTGGCAGCTGCGATTTGCCCTACTCGACGGCAGAGTTCGGCGCGGGCGGAATGCGCCAGATGATAGTCGGCCAATTCCCCCCGTGCCAAAATGCCATCGATCAGTGCCAGACCCGCAAGCGGACCTTGATGCATCGCCACGGCGACGGCGCGGTTCAACTCCACGACCGGCGAATTTACGACGCTCGCCAGCAGACCATAGAGTGCCACGATTTGCTCCCAGTCGGTCGCTTCGGCAGTCGGCGCTTCGGCATGCACCGCAGCGATCGCAGCCTGCAACGTGTAGGGTCCCACTTGTTGCGCTGCCATTGCTTGTCGCACCAATGCGAGCCCTTGGGCAATCTGCGCGCGATTCCACAGCGAACGATCTTGCTGCTCCAGCAGCACCAACTCACCGCCGGGCGAACTGCGCGCTGCACGCCGCGACTCTTGAATCAACATCAGCGCCAATAGCCCCGCGATTTCCGGCTCAGGCAAGAGCGCCAAGAGCAAATGTCCCAGGCGTATGGCCTCGCCAGAGAGATCGCTGCGCGTCAGCGACTCGCCGGACGACGCCGAGTAGCCTTCGTTGAAGACGAGATAAACGACATGCAGCACCGGCTCCAATCGCTCTGGCACATCGGCCAGTGCTGGCACTTGATACGGAATGCCAGCATTTTTGATCTTTGCTTTGGCCCGAACGATCCGCTGGGCGATGGTGGCAGGCAGCGTGAGAAACGCCCTGGCGATCTCTTCCGTGGTGAGCCCGCAGACTTCCCGCAACGTAAGCGCCACGCGAGCGTCGGCGGCGAGTGCCGGATGGCAACAGGTAAAAATCAAACGCAAGCGATCATCTTCGATGTCGTCGTCGTTCGCGGTAGGATCCGGCGTGCTGGCATCGAGGTGTTCGGCCAGTTCTGCGAGTGACGCATCGAATCGCGCGCGGCGGCGCATCCCATCGATGGCTTTGAATCGCCCCGCCGATACGAGCCATGCTCTAGGATTTGCGGGCATGCCATCGCGCGGCCACTGTTCCATCGCGGCGATAAAGGCGTCGTGCAGCGCTTCTTCAGCTCGGTCGAAATCGCCGAGCAAACGCACCAACGTGGCGAAGACGCGCCGCGAATGTTCGCGATACACCGCTTCCACTTGCTCGCGCGCCTGATTGTACGCGTGAATGCCGCTCATGATTTTCCCGATGTCATGGTGTTCCCAACCTCATTGTGTTCCCAGCGTCGTCGCCAGATTGTCGAGCATCTTTGTCCATGCACCGCAGGCTTGCTCACCAAAATGAGCCCATTCGTGCGGCAATTCATGCGTGACCGTCATTTGGCTGCCTTGGGCATAGGGCGAGATCTGCACGAGCACGCGCGCTTGCGTTTGACCGCCGTCAGCGGTGAAACGGAAGACGATTGTGGTGGGTGACACCAGCTCTTCATAGGTGCCGCAATGTTCCGCGAGACTATCGCCACGTTGCTCCGCGATCACGAATCTGCCACCAATGTTCGGTTCGACCTCCACCTTCTGCCTGACGCCACCGGGTACGTGAAAGAGCCATTGACCAACAACTTGGGGATCGAGCCAGGCTTTGTAGAGTGCCGACGGCGGTAACGCAAAATCGCGTCTGACCGTGACGGGGATAGTGAGGGGCGAAGGCTCAGACATGATACTTCATTAGAGATGGGACGCCTGCATAACAATCACAGACTCATCCTAGCAATCTGCCTGCGCCATGTCACGCGGAGCACGCCACTAGGTCGCAGGCGAAGTGTTTTCGTGGCGGCGCGAGACTTTGCGATGTTCATACGCCTGCTTGATCGCACGCAGCGCGGGGCGTTCGACGAACGTAGTCAGCAGTGTCGCCAGAAAAACAGATAAGCCAATTGCGATGAGTACGCAAAGATGGGCCTCGACGCCACGCTGCGCAAGTTCGCGGAGGATCACATAGCCGATGTTCTGATGCAGCAAATAAAGCGAGTACGAAATGCTTCCCAATAACACCAGCGGCTTAAGTTGCAGCCAGTTGTGACCGCGCAAGGCGATCGCCATGATGGCCGTGACCGTCGCCACCACGACCGCCCCATCCCACTCAGGATCGAAAAGTCCGCGCCAGGCGATGCATGCGAGGATGATCAACGCTCCTGCCACGTTCACCCGCCGCGCTGCATACATTTGGTATAGCACCATGCCGATGGCGAAGAGATGGATATAGTCGAGGCTGAGCAGCGTGAGCAGTTTGGTAAGGACTCCGCCCAGTGGCGACTGATCCGCGCCCAGCGACAGAGTTCCTTGCACCAGTGTGGCGACAAGCAGCCAGACCGCGAGCGTCGGCACTAATCGCTTCCAGCAACCGAGCTTATGCAACGCCAGCATGGCCGCGTAGAAGAACAACTCCGTTTGCAGCGACCAATAAACACCATCGACGAGTTCCGCTTTCAACAGGCTCGGCACCATGGTGAGATTGAGCACGGCGTCCCGCGGCGAAACATGCCAGTCGGGGAGCGAAGCGAACGTGACCACCGCAAACGTGATGCCCACCGCGACCCAAAACGCGGGATACAAACGAGCGAACCGACCAACGACAAAATCGAGCGACGACTTGGTGCGCTCGAGTGTCATCAAAATTACAAAGCCACTAATGACGAAAAACAGATCGACGCCGTGATCGCCCCACGGCACGCTGAAGGCCAGGGGCGACGACTGACCGAAGAGTTCGCTAGAGCGCGTCGTGTAATGAAACAGCACCACCGCCAGCGCGGCGAGACCGCGCAGCGCATCGAGTTCCAGCAGGCGTGGGCGAGTCGCTTCCATGACCAAATATAGCTCACAAAATGCCTGGAATTCCCGGTTCCCAGCCACCCGCAGCGCCAGCCAGGAAGCTCGGCCTGGTGCCAAGCCGGGGACGTTAGTGCCCCCATTATCCCGGTCGCGTATGAAACCAGGCGGCTTCGAGAAGCAGCGCCCAGTCGTCGTCATCCTCAAAATGTTCCGGTGTGAAGACTTGGCAATCTTCGGTGGTCGCCAGCACGAGTTGCGTGCCATCGGCAGCGATGGAATGGCAGCGAATCCGCGACCAGGGGATGGTTCGTCGTTGGTTGCCACCATCGATCACGATCCCACCGCCATTAATCAGGCGAAAGCGAATATCTTGCGGCGCTATCGCTGTCATTTCTGCTTTTTCCGCCTGGGCGCGCTGCCGCCGCAACGACCATTGGTACCAGCCATTGATCGACAACATCGCAAACAGAATCGCCATCGGCCAACCGCCAGGCAGAGCTAGCGATCCCAAGCACAACAGCGATGTCACGATAGCGGCGATAGCGGTACCGCGATTCTCCTTCAGTTTGAGACTTGCGACCCAGGCTTGTGCTTGCTCGTATTGTTCCAGACGCACCGGCCCCGTCGCGAGCAGCGGCTCAAGAAGCGGATCCTGGGGGGATTCAGGACGCGACGATTCGACGAGCTGCGGCGAAGCATACGGATTCAAGGCTGGATCGTCGTCGGCAACCATGTCTTGTATTCTAGTCGCGCCAGCTAGCAGAGGAACCGCTGGCAAACGCTGGCGATGTAAGAAATGCTCTGGATGCGTTGCGAGTCATTGATTACAAGCCACATCGTAGAGGCGAAACTAACTGCCGGGAGGAGATGATCATGGTATCGCGACGCTGGCTATTGGGAAGCTTGCTGGTCGGTTTGTTGGCAGGCAGTTGGGCAACGACCGTGCAGGCGGAAGACCCCGACATCGGCGATGCCAGTCTCAAAGAGACGCTCGTCTTCGGCTTGAAGCCCCGGTTGCCATCGGAGTATGCGTTTATTGATTTGGTCGTCGCCCGCGTGGAAGCGAAGACGCTGCCGCTCGAACTGGTGATCGGCACCTTTCGATGGGCCCGCGGTCGCAAACCGTATGCCCATCCCTACTTCGAACGCGCCATGCGTCTCCGTGCGGCTCAAATCGGCGTGCAATTGTAGAGATCGATCCGACTTTGCAAGCGAACCGCACGTCAACGCCTCTACTGCATGGGCAGCTTGAGTTGCACTTCTTTCCCATTTCGCAACACGGTCACGGCCACTCTATCGCCTGGCTGGTGGCGATTCATGCCTAAGGCGAAAACTTCGGTTTCTGTCAGTGGTTTAGACGAGCCATCGTAGGCGATCAAAATATCATCCTTCTGAAAGCCAGCGTTCTTTGCAGCGGCATGTTCGCCATATTGCCCTACGTGTTTGACGCGCAAGGCCAGCGTGTCGTCTTTCAATTTCAAAAGCTGGCGTTCCTCGGCTGTGACTGGATCAAGTTTAAGGCCGCCGGTCGCCATGCGGCGCAGTTCCCAACTCGTCGGCCGCCACGAAATATCATCCGCGTGCCGCCAATCGGCAGCGAGTAGGAGCTTGGTTTCGATTTGTTTGCCAGCGCGATCAATTACCAACGGCAATTCAGCCGGAGCTTTGGATGTTTGTAGCACCCATTGCACATCGGCAATCGAAATCAGCGGTTGGCCAGCGAGTCGAAGCAGCTTATCGCCCGGTTTGAGTCCCGCCTTGGCGGCGGCGCTCTCCGCGGCGACTTGCTTCACCGTGGCGAGTTCTTGCGGATCGAGTGTCAGCCCCAACACGTCCGGCATCGGGTAGGGATACAGCACGTCCTCCGGCAGCGGCAGTTTGGCCTCGCGCAGTTCGCGTCGCTGGGCATCGCGAATCTGATGACAATGGATG
>JBGSHH010000521.1:0-1589 GCA_041752355.1 Pirellulaceae bacterium
TCGAAATCGGGAAAGGCGTCTCGGCTTACCGACTCGGTTTCGAGAAAATCGCGATAGCGAAACCACTGTCCGAAGAACTCGAGAGCCAAGCCCGCCACACGAGGATCTTTCACCATGCGGCGAGTTTGCTCGCGTAATACAGCATCGTCTTGGAGCTTGCCTGCCTTGGCGAGTTGGAGCAATTCATCATCAGGCGCAGAAGACCACAAGAAGTAGCTCAACCGCGAGGCCATCGCCAGTTGCGGCAGGGGCTGGACGGTTTCGCCCGCTGGCGAAGGATCGATGCGATAACAAAAGTGTGGCGACACGAGCAGTCGCACAATCGACGCCCGCACCGCTTGCTCGACGCCAACTTCCGGCTGAGCACACAATTGTTGATAGAAGTCCCGCAATTGCTGCGACTCCCGTTCCGTCAGGGGACGACGATAGGCAGCCTCGGCAAACGCTGCCAACTTCGCCAAATAGACAGGCTGCGCTTGTTGCAGTTTCATTGCACGCGACTGAATACCGGCGCGAATCTCCGCGAAAAACAGATGAATCGGATGCGCCGCAAGTTCTGCCGCCGTCCCTTTGACGCTGGAGCGTTGGAAGTAAGTCTCTTCCAAGCGCAGCAAGGTTTCGTTTTGTATCAGATCGGGGTCTTCCTCCTTGAAGGCATCGAAGTCGCGATGCTTCATGAAGTTTCGCTCGGAGCGTTCAAAGAACACGAACCCGCGTAGCTCTTTCTCGGCGATCTGCGTGCCGAAATACAGTTCGTCCCAGAGCCGATCCAATTCTTGTTTTTCAGAGTTGCTGAGCACGTGTTTATACAGCGGCTGATCGTCGCGAAAGAAGCCTTCGATTAAATGAAAGCCAGCCGACAGGCCGCGCGTGTCATCAACATAGAAAAAGCGATTAGGAAAGAGCGCGCACAGCGAAGCGCAAGAATCTGCTATCTCCTCCGCGACGGGATGTGCAGGGGCCACCAGCGGAAACGGAAAGTCGGCTAAGTGGTCTCCGGTCGCCAAACGGTCGAGCATCATCAGCTGCGCCATTCCCGCCGGTGAATGCTCCCGATCGAGTTTCGCTTCGACATAACAGTGAATCGACTTTGCATCGCCAAACGCAGACGTTGGAATGACCAACTCGATGGACTGGCCGTTGGCGATCGCCAATTGATGTGGCTCAAGCTTGTGCCCCCGAGGATGCTCGCCGAACTTCAGTCGCTCCCATTGCTGGGGAGCATGTTGCTTCAAGATGTCGACGAGGGGAACGTTCTTTGGATCCTCATGGAGTTTGTACCGATCGGGAGCGGACTGACTAAATGTGAGATGGCTTAGCACGACAACTGCGTCGTTTGCCTCACGTTGGTCCGGGGTGGCAACCTTCAACACAAGGCGAATCTCATCCTTTTTGTTGAGGTCGCGCCACTCGACATGAAAACGTCGCGCGTCCGATAGCAACTGACGATTGAACGTGTCGCGTTCATGGGCCGTCTTGGTGCGGCGTTCGATATGTTGAATCGGACCATTGCCGGCATTGGAGACAATCGCGGTCGTCTCCACCGGACAAAGCAACTTGCCAAGTTGACGAACCTCATTCGCCAAAGC
>JBGSHH010000522.1:0-9888 GCA_041752355.1 Pirellulaceae bacterium
GTTGATATACGACATGCTCGCGCGTCGTTCGACAGGCAAACGCTTTTGCAGCGCGGTCAGCCAGGCGGGCACCGCTTTGCCGCGAATGCGTTCCACCATCCCTTCTACGACATCCTTGCCGACACCCACCATCACATAGGGTCCGGCGGCACCAATCGTGACTTCTCCTTCCACGACACCACCTTGTTGCGGCGCGAAACGTTGGAATTTGATTTGACCAATGGTGACAGCCGTAGGACGGTTGTCTTCTGCGGTAAGGAGCTGCGATAGTCCGTCGGCGAGCGCGATCGCCTGATCGCCGGCGTCCACGATGAAGCCGCCCGCAAAGTCGAGCTTGTTCTCTACAACTTCCACACGAGTCGCGAATGCGGCGGACGATCGCGTCGTGATGGTCTTGGCCCATAGCGGCGCGATCTTCGCCATTTGTTGGGCCTTGGGATTGTTCCCTTCTTCGGAGAGCTTTTGGACGAGTTGCCCGATCGTCTTTTCGATCGAGCGTGCGAACGCCTGCACTTCCGGCTCCGCCAACAGTTGCTCGGTTTGGTTGGCGCTCTTGGGATCGGGCGTCGCCATGCCTGTCCAGGTGGCGTACATCACGCATTCCTGGGGCGCAACATATTGCATCGCAGGATTTTCCGCCGCCGGTGGCACGCCCAATGGCAAGCCAAAGCCTGCCAGAAACATCAGCGCAATCGTGATTTCCGTGGTTCCAAAACCCATCATGGGAGCACCTCCGTTGAGAGCGTGGGGGTCGTGTCTGATCGGCGACAAGTGCCGCTTAAGAGACCCCTAGTGTAGCGGGAGCGTATCGCTGCTGCGAGCAAGCGAGGGGAGTTTTCAGCCACGTTCCGGTAGCGCTAAGGGGGCCGTAAGGCGTCTTAACGAAACGTTCATAATCATTAACTACCTTGCCCAATCTGCTTTACTGTTGGTTTTCATTATTGAACACCTGTAAAGTGGTAATTACAATTCTCTCATCTCTCCCATTATTCCTATTTTGACGAACAAAATAGAAGTAAGGAAATTGTCGTCGTGGTAATTTAGTGGCTTTTGACTACGCTCCGCGCGGTGCGAACACACTTGGGCCAACAACTTTTTGCGGAACTTAAAAGGTGAATTCATGAAGAGGCACACTTCCGGCCGGTCCCATTTCCTGTCCAAGTTATTCGCCGGAACGAAGCGACGGCCCGCCGATCCAAAATCGCGCCGCCGGTTGCTCATGGAATCGCTGGAAGAACGCCGCGTGTTCGCCGCACCCACCATCGATTCGCTGGTGGTCTCGCCGGTGATCGCGGAGAACTCGGACGCCACCCTGACGCTGAACTTCACCGATCTCGATTCGGCCGACACGCACAACGTCATCATCGATTGGCACGATGGCGGACCACAAACCAACATTACGCTGCCAGTTGGTGCGCGCACGTATACAACGACGCGCCGCTACGCCGACAATGCCGCCGGCACGATCGCCAGCAATTTCACGATTGATCTCTCGTTGAGCGATGGTGTGGAAGCTCCCGTCACCGCACAACGAAATGTGCGCGTCGAAAACTCGCTCCCCTCGATCACGCAATTGTCCGCCAACAGCGTGAATGAAGGGGGTACGGTGACCCTTGATGGCACCTTCACCGATCGCGCGCTGCTCGGTGACAGCTACTTCCTGATCGTCTCGTGGGACGGTGGTGCGACGTTCAATGACACCAATCCTCTTCCGATCACTGCCACTCCGGTCAATCCTGGCGATCCCAACGATTTCCGGATGACTTTCTCCGCCACACATCTCTATCCGGATGACGATCCGACCGGCACAACGCAAGATCCAACCACGATCATTGCGGTCCTGGTCGACAATGACTCGGATCCCACCGTGCTCGTCTCGCAGTGGAGTTTCGATGAGCCAGGCGGTACCACCGCCTTCGATCTGCAAGGAACGCACAATGGCACCATCGGCGCAGGCGCAACGCGCGTGCCGGGGTTGCTCGGGACGGGAGCGCTGACGTTCAACAACACCGCTGCTGCCAATGTGAACGTTGGCACGAACGACTATTCCTTCACCAATGGCGTCACCATCGAAGCGCTGATACGTCCGACCTGGACGGGGAATTCCCTTGATTACGATGAAATCTTCCGCAAGGAGGATGGTGGCAACCGCATACTATTCTCGTTCCAAAACGATCCAAACAACGGTGGTGCCAGTCCGGCCGTTGCTGCTGGACCCGTCCTTTCTTTGGGCCTGAATATCGGCGGTGTCTACCAAGAGCTCGACATGCCTTTGAATGTCGACCTGACTGCCATTGGCGGCGGCAACGCAGGTAGCGGAACGATTTTCCTGAATGATCCAGGCGTTCCCGTTGGTCCCAACGATGTCGTGCTGAAAGACGGCAACACGCACTACGTGGTGGCAGTCTACGACAAGGATACAGGCGAAAAGGCGATCTATGTCGATGGCGTCAAGCGCTTTAGCCGAGGGTACGGCTCCGGCACCGCGCTTGCGACGGGGGGCGGCACGACCGCTTACATCGGCAACACCAGCGGCCTGGGCGAACCTTTCACCGGCGTGATTGATGAAGTCGCTATTTACAATCGCGGCCTCACCGCGACGGAAATCGCGGGCCACTACAACGACCGCGTTCTCACTGGTCAGAACTATCAATACTCTGTCACGCAAATCCTCGTCACGAACGTTGCGCCTGTCGTCGCGGCTGGCGCTAACGCCACGCTGTTTGAAGGCGAGAACTTCACGCGCGCCGGCAGCTTTACCGATGTCGGTGTGAATGACACGTTTATCGGCACCGTCAACTATGGCGATGGCACCGGCGTGCAGCCACTCACACTTACCAATGGCACGTTCACCCTCGATCACGTCTATGCCGACAATGGTATCTACACCGTCGTGGTCACGATCACCGATGACGATTTGGGCCAAGGAACCGCCAACTTCAATTTGACGGTCAACAATCAAGTCCCGAATGTGCCAACCATCCCGCCGGGCTTTGTCAACGAAGGCGAGACGTATACGCTCTCGGCAATCTTCGGCGACTTCGGCACGCTCGATACTCACACCGTGAACGTGAATTGGGGCGATACCACCAGTTCCGCGGCCACCGTCAACGAAATCACGTTTGGCCCTCCGGGCAGCGTGACCGGCATGTCGGGAACCGCCACCGCCAATCACGTCTATGCCGACAACGGCACCTATACCGTGACCGTCACTGTCACCGATGACGATGGTGGCGCGACCAACAGCCTCTATCAAGTCACGGTGGGGAATGTTGTCCCTGTCCTCCCCTTGATCGCCGACAAAACAGCCACGGAAGGACAAGTCGTCTCTCTGAACGACGCGCCCTTTACCGACGCCGGCACGCTCGACACGCACACCGCCACCATCAACTGGGGCGATGGCACCGCGACGCAAGCACTCATCGTGACAGATAACATCACCGGCCCGCCAGGCAACGTCCTCGGCATGTCGGGCGTGCTCAATGGTTCGCACGTCTACGCCGACGATGGCAGCTATCAAGTAACGATCACGTTGATCGACAAAGACAACGCCTCGACCACGACGCAATTCCAAGCGATCATAGGCAATGCGGCGCCCACTCTGACAACGCCAGCTCCGCAATCGATCAACGAAGGTGGCACGTTTAATCTTTCCGTGCCCTTCAACGATCTGGGCACGCTCGATACGCATACCGCCACGGTCGATTGGGGCGATGGCAGCCCGGTCGTTCCCGCCACGGTGACCTCCGCGCCCTTTGGTCCGCCGGGAAATGTTGCCGGACTCAATGGCACGATCACCGGCAATCACGTCTATCCGCAGTCCGGCAACTACACGGTGACGGTGACTCTCACCGACGATAACGGTGGCACGACCAGTACCACAATCGCGCTCAACGTCGGCAATGTGGCACCTGTCGTGAATGCCGGAGGCAACCAAATCGTCAACGAGGGGCAAAGCGTTAATCTCGCTGGCACCTTCACCGATCCTGGTGCGGACACGCATACCGCTTCCATCGATTGGGGTGACGGGACAGTGACGATGGGTACGGTCGACGATCTTGCCAAAACCGTCGCTGGGACGCATGCCTATGCCGACAATGGCACTTATACCGTAACGCTCACCGTCACCGACAGCGACGGTCAGTCCGGCAGCAGCCAGTTCACGGTGACCGCGAACAACGTGGCGCCCGTGATTACACCGGTCCCCAACGTCAGCATCAATGAAGGCGTGCCGTTCAATTCCGCGCTCGCAACGTTCGTCGACGGCGGCACCGCCGACACACATACCGCGACCATCGACTGGGGCGATGGCACACCGGTGCAAGCGGCCGTCGTTACGGAAGTCAACGGATCAGGCAGCGTGCTGCCGAGCGCTCCGAAGCTGTTTCCCGATAGCGGCACTTTCCAGGTCGTCGTCACCGTGACCGACGATGACGGTGCCACAAGCACGGCCACCTTCCAATTCACAGTGATCAATGTGGCGCCGACGGTTGTGATCGATGGCCTCACGGAAACGGTGCGCAACTATCCCACCACCTATACCTTTAGCGCGATCAACGATGCCGCCGATGACCTGGCAGCCGACATCATCTACGACATCGACTGGGATGGCGACGGCAACATCGACGAGACGGTGGTTGGCCCCGCCAGCGGCGTCGAAGTGGTCCACGCGTTTGGAGTCAAGGGCACCAACACCATCACCGCATACGCCACGGACAAAGACGGCGGCACGAGCGATCCCGCGTTCTTCGATGTGGAGGTGAGCGTCTTTGCGTTGATTCCCAACGACGAAGGCCTCGACGATCTTGTGTTCGGCGGCACGTTTGGCGCCGATCGCATCGTCGTGTCGTTACTCAGCAGCGGCGCAATTCAAATCCGCAACAATGAAAGCTATTTCAAAGTCCCTCTGGCGATGGACATCACAGGGCGGATCGTGATCTACGCCGGCGGTGGCAATGACAGCATCGTGGTCGCAGGCAATGTTCCCTACGATATGGAATTGCATGGCGACGCCGGTAACGACTACATCGCAGGCGGTCGCTACAACGACATTCTCGATGGTGGTGCCGGCCTTGATCGCCTCATCGATCAAAGTGGCAACAACACCTATATCGGCGGCGACGGCAACGATCGGATCGTGGCCGGTCGTGGCCATGACATGATCTTTGGCGGCAATGGCTGGGACAGCATCGCAGGTGGTGCCGGAGACGACATCATTGATGGTGGCGAAGGGAACGACTCGATTCTCGGTCAAGATGGCGACGACATCATGATCGGTGGCGAGGGCAACGATGTCATTCGTGGCGATCGCGGCAACGACATCATCCTCGGCGGCAATAGCAACGACAATCTCCAAGGCGGCGTCGGTCGCGATGTGATTGTCGGTGGCAATGGTGGCGACCAGGTCTATGGTGGCATCGATGACGACATCCTCATCCACGGCGATCTCGACCTCGGAAATGGCGGCGACTTTGATGCAGACATTGCCTCGCTGATGATGATCATGTTCGATTGGAACAAGCCGACCGCCATCACCACGCGCATCGACAATCTCTCCGATCGCTTGAACGACTTTACGATTCTCAACGATAACGCACGCGATTCCCTCTATGGACAAGGGGACGAAGATTGGTTCCTGCTCACGTTTGAGTTCGGCGAAGGGCGCGACTTCAAGCTGGGTACCGACGAAAAGACCGAATTGTTCTATTAGAACTCGCGTCAAGCGGCTGGAACAAATCGCCAGGCGGTGGGAGATATCCCGCCGCCTGGGGCGTTTCTTGGAGGCTGCTTGTTCCCACGCCATCGGATAGAATCGGGGCGGGTTAATTCGTTTCGCGTCAGTTTGTACTCCTCCAGGAATTCCTACCATGCATCACCACCAAGTCGACAACCAACTCTCGCGCCGCGACATGCTTGCTCAAACACTGGCCACTACGGCGGTCGTCGCCGTGGGAACGTCGGCACTTGCGGAGGAGACGAAAGCGCCGACGATGCCAATCATCGATACACACCAGCACCTGTGGGATCTCGACAAGTTCACGTTGCCGTGGCTGACCCAAGGAGGCGCGCTAACGAAAAACTTTGTCACCGCCGACTATTTGCAAGCGGTGAAGGGATTGAACGTCGTCAAAGCGGTTTATATGGAAGTCGATGTCGCTCCCGACCAAAAGGTGGCGGAAGCGGAGCATGTGCTGAAGCTTTGTGACGATCCCCAGAACCTCACGGTCGCGGCAGTGATTGGCGGTCGCATTGCCAGCGATGGCTTTAAAGATTACGTCGTCAAATTCAAGGACGAGCCTCGCGTCAAAGGAATGCGTCAAGTAATGAACGGCGCTAAGCCGGGAGAAATGACAGAAAAGCCATTTGTGCGCGGCGTACAAACATTGGGCGAGTTTGGTAAAAGCTTTGACATCTGTACGCAACCTCCCCTACTGGGCGATGCGATTAAATTAGTGCAGGCCTGTCCCGACACGCGGTTCATTCTCGATCACTGTGGCAATGGCTCTGTTGCTGCCTTTCGCGAGAATGCCAAGACAAATCGCGAAGTCTTACAGTTCCAACGCGATATCGAGGCGCTCGCCAAGCAACAGCATGTGATCTGTAAAATATCTGGCATCGTCGTTCAACTGGCAGGCAAGGACTGGGGCCTCGAAGTTCTGGCTCCCGTGATCAACACCTGCCTCGATGCGTTCGGTCCCGACCGCGTTCTATTCGCCAGCGATTGGCCTGTTTGCACTAACGGCGCGAGCTTGAAAGCTTGGATCCACGGCTTGCAAGCGATCGTGAGCAACCGCCCCGCCGCCGACCAGCGGAAACTATTCCACGACAATGCCGTGAAGCATTACAAGCTTTAACGCCTGAGAATCCGATGCTAACTTTTCGGCGTATCATTTATCGCGCGCAGCACGTGCTCGCCAAACTCCACGTCTGCGCGGTGACGTCGCAATAGCCCTTGCGTTTGGGTTTCGGTGATCTCGCTCGTGGCTTGATCGTAATGCTCTTTGACTTCTTGCTCACAGTGCATGGCGACTTCAATCACGCCTGCCGTGCCGTGATTGGCCTTCACAATATCAAGTAAGGTCGCTTCCGCCACCGCTGGGAGGTCCGCAATATCAAACGGCCGCGCCTCGCAGGCGAGGAGTATTTGCTGCAGTTCCGTTGCGTGGGCCGCCAGGAACTCCGCCAAACGCTGACAGATCTTCTTTCGTTCCTTGCTATCGAGCAGATCCGCAGCGGCATACAGGCGATCCCGTCCCAAGTAGTTTTGTTCCACCAACCGTCGTATCGCGGCGAGTGTGTTTTCGTCAAGTTCGCGCGGAATCATTCATCCCTCTCCATGCTAAGTTATCCACAAGTTGTCACTGCAGCTAAGCCGTTAAGGATCCACACTGTCTGCGCTATCCTCCGCGTGCAAATGCATTTCCTCAGGTTCCGTTTGCTGCAAAATTTGCTCGGCGCTGGCGACTTGTTGCGGATCGCCAGCGGCAATCACTAAGAGCGCGCCATCGGAGACGCGGCTTTCATATTCGCGAATATGATCGTCATGAACACCCCAGCCACCCATCGCGCCGAGGAATCCACCGACAACAGCGCCCGCTAACCCCATCGCAATCGGGCCGGCCACCAACACCAGACCGGCACCACTGACGGCCAACACCGACGCACCCACGACCACACCAATCAGCCCGCCCACGCCTGCTCCTTGCGCGGCGTTGCGCTCCGTTTCATCTCCATAATGCAGCGCCTCTTCACGCGGGAAGTCGTCGCGCTCGCTCCGCGTGACAAACGAGACTTGATCCGCAGGAAACCGCGCCGCCTTCAAGGCGTGCATAGCTTCCTTGGCTTGATCGAACGACTTATACACAGCGACCACACATTCCTGCGACATGAGAGTCACTCCTTCTGCGATTCACTTCGTACTCATTTAGCACTTAGCACAACTAGGCGATGGCGTCCGCGTTGACATTGCGCATTGCCACCTGCGTCAGCAACCGATCGGCGGCTTGCTCTTCGTCTAGCGTGGCTTGCAACAAACGCGCCGCTTCCTCGAAACCCAACATCTGCGCGAACGTCCGTGCACAGCCGTAGCCAGCCATCTCGTAGTGTTCGATGCGCTGCGCGCTGGCAATAATCGCCGCATCGCGCACATCGTCATCCTCCATGTCAGCCAGCGTGTGCTTGCCTTCTTCGATCAAGCCTTCCATCGCGCGACACTTCGAGCCGCCGGGCTTGATGTCGTACATTTCACAGATCCTCTCAACCCGCGTCACGTGTTCTTCCGTTTGCTTCAGATGTTCCTCCAAAGCGACCTTTAAGTCCGGATGCGTCGCCGCCTGGATGAGCGTCGGCAGCGCCTTGGTCATTTGCTTTTCCGCATTGTGAAGGTCTTTGAGTTCATGCACGAACAGGTCGTTCAGGGTTTTGACTTTCATCACGCTTCTCCCACGTAGATTGAATGTTTCCAGGCGACCGCGCGGCACACCCCGAATACATTCAACGCACACCGAGTGCCGAACCGAAGAAATCCTCGGAACGTCACGGCCAGTGGGGATAGACCGCTCCAGCGGCGGCAAGCCAGGCGAGATAGCGAGTGCCGCGCGACCAACGTGGTAGCGGCGCGAGCAACGCGTGCTTCATCAACGCTTATAGAAAGCGTCGTAAGCTTCGTTCAAGTGATAGTGAATCTCGCCTGTGATGGGGTGCGATTTGCCATCGAGCGTCGCGGGCAGAGAGAACTTCTCCGCCGCAGGCAGATCGCGTCCCAACCCTTCCGCGCGGCCCTCAGCAATTTTCACTGGATCGGTGGGCAAGCGGAGAATCGTCTCGGGAATATCGCCAAACGGCGCTTGCCACCCTTTGAGATGTGTCTTCCCTTCCATCGGCACGCCATTGGGAAAATAGTGATACACCTTGCCATCGACGAGCTTGGTTCCCGATACCAAGAGCTTGTTCTGAAAGCGCTCATCGATCACGAGCGCCTTATCGCTCGCATTGGAGATGAAGAGCCGTTTAGGCGCGGCATCATCGGACTCGCGAATCTTGACCCCCTTGGGCAGCGCAGCAGCTTCGACTTGCAGCGTGTAGGTGTAGCGCGAAGGGGGCGGGGCAGGGCGTTGATAAGATTGCGCCTCGTGCGTCAATGTGCAGCAGAGCGAGAGCATCGCCAGTTTCACCGAGACCAATTTCATGCGCGACATGGTCGTACTCCTCCAACGATAGATAGCCTGGCAGACAAAGATAGATAGCCTGGCAGATTCGCTCCACTGCTATTCTATCCGATACCCGTGTTGCGACAACAACGGAGCGGTGTGGCGATCAAACTCTAGCTTCGCCAGCCATAGCACGACGGCCAGCGGAATCGCGACGAGCAACAGACGTAGCGTGCCCACAACCCAAGCGGGACGACCGCGCAGGCCGGGAAGCTCCGTCACCCAGCACAATAGCGGAGCCAACAACAATACCCCCGCCACGCCCGTTGTCAGCGCGCCGAAAAACCGTCCGATGATCAGAAGCCCACTTAGCCCCACAATTCCCACGCCGACTGACGCCTGTGGGTTTGGTTCGCGTATCAAGAATCGCTGCAGTGCCACGACACTTACCAGCGTCGCACCCAGTGGCAACGCCGCCGCGCCCCCTTTCACATACCCTGCCAACATGATCGCCAGACCGGAGCCGACGATGGTCATCGCCAATGACAATGTCACCGAAATGCTCGGTGAAGAACGCTCCCCAAGCCCGGCCAATGATCCCCATAACAACGCAGTTGACACGGCGCAGACGGTCAAGATGCCCAGCGCTTGCCAAAACGTACATTCGGGATCGTCGCCGGCGAGGTAAACGGAACCATGCAGTAGAATGCGCCCCAGCGACGCCACAAGCAGCATCCGC
>JBGSHH010000523.1:0-3699 GCA_041752355.1 Pirellulaceae bacterium
AGTGGACTGACCGTCGCCATCGAGGTTCCCGCGCAATGGAACGCGAAATACCGCACGATCGCCACGCTGGAGGCCTTGGCCGAGCTCGTGGCAACACTCCTTCAACAGCCGATGATTTCCGTCGATACCGAAACGACCTCCACGCATCCGCGCTTCGCCGAAATCGTCGGCTATTCGTTCGCCTGGACGTCAGGCGAGGCGGTATATGTGCCGGTGAAAGCGCCGGCCGGCGATCCTCAACTCGATCCCGTTCTCGTCCGTGAAGCGCTACGACCGGTGCTGGAGAATCCCCACATCGGCAAGCTGGGGCAGAACCTCAAGTACGACATGATCGTGCTGCGCTGCGCCGGCATCGAGTTGCAAGGGGTCGCTTTCGATACGATGGTGGCCGATTATCTGCTCGATCCTGGCGAGCGCAGTCACAATCTCGACGACCTCGCCAAGCGATTCCTCGATCACGAAAACATCAGCATCGAAGCGCTGATCGGCAGCGGCAAGAATCAAAAGCGCATGGACCAGGTGCCGGTTTCCCTGATTACCGACTACGCTGCCGAAGATGCCGATGTAGCGCTGCGACTAAAAGAGATTCTCGCTCCGCGTTTGCAAGCGGATGGCCTCGAACCACTGTTCAATGACTTAGAAATGCCGCTGGTGGAAGTGCTGGCGGAGTTAGAGTTCAACGGCATCACGATTGATGTGGCGCGTCTACAGGAATTGAGTACCGACTTTGCCGCACGCATCAAAGCCATCGAGCTAGAGATCTACGCGATCGCCGGGGGTGAGTTCAACATTGATTCGCGCCATCAACTCGCCAAGATTCTCTTTGAGGATCTCCACCTCCCCGTCATTAAGAAAACGAAAACCGGTCCCAGCACCGATGTGGACGTGCTCGAAGAACTCGCCAAGCAACACGCGCTGCCCGCCAAGATCATCGAGTATCGCCAATTCGCCAAACTGCAAAGCACCTATGTCGAAGCGCTACCACAGTTGGTGCATCCAGTCACGAAGCGCGTGCATACTTCCTTCAAGCAAGATGTGGCTGCGACGGGGCGACTGAGTTCCAAAGATCCGAACTTGCAAAACATTCCCATTCGTACGGAAACGGGACGCAAGATTCGCTCGGCGTTCGTCCCTGGCGATCCGGCCTGGAGTCTGCTGACGGCAGACTACTCACAGATCGAATTGCGCGTGCTGGCGCATTTCTCGGGCGATGAAACGTTGCTGGCGGCATTCGCGGCCAAGCAGGATATTCATACGCTGGTTGCCAGTCAGGTGAACAATGTGCCGATCGAAGAAGTCACCAAGGAAATGCGACGCAGCGCCAAGGCGATCAACTTTGGTGTGATTTACGGGCAGAGCGCATTTGGTTTGGCCGCGGCGCTCGATATCGATAAAGAAAAAGCACAAGCGTTTATCGATGCCTACTTCGCGCGCTATCCCGGCGTCGATGCGTTCATGAACGCCACGCTCGATCGTTGTCGCGAGCAAGGTTATGTCACCACGATTTCCGGCCGACGACGGCCTGTCGATGGCGTGCGCTCCGCCAAAAGTCGTGGCGACAAACGGCAACGTCTTTTGCCAGAGCGGATCGCCATCAACTCCGTCATTCAAGGTTCGGCGGCCGATCTCATCAAGCAGGCGATGATCCATGTCTACCGCCGCCTGCGAGCCGAGAAGTTGCAGGCGAAACTGCTGCTGCAAATTCACGACGAACTCGTTCTCGAAGCGCCGCCGGAAGAATTAGCGAGCGTCGCAACGCTTGTTTCGGAGGAAATGATTGCTGCAGGTCGAGGGCTAACGACGCCGTTGGTGGTCGATGTGAAAACCGGCGCGAACTGGGCGGAATGTGAGCCGGTATAGCCGTCTGTGAATTTTCGGTGCTGGGTGGCTAACTTTTCCCGTCGGCACGGCATACTCTATTAGTAGTATGCCCAATCGCGGAACCACGTCTTTACGGAACGTCGTATGTCGCACCGTTTCTTGCTTTGTTGCTTCGTGCTGTTGTTTTGCGGCGGCACGCTAACCGCCCAATCGTTGCCGGACAACGTCAAAGCGCCGGCCCGCCCCAAAGACGCCAGCGATCAGTTGTTCGAGGGGGGCAAGGTTCTCAAGCTGCGAATTGATGTGGCGGCCGATCAGGTGCAGAAGTTGCGCGAGAAAAACCGCGAGTACGTCAAAGCGACGATCGTGGAGGAGGGAGGCGCGACCTATAAGG
Source organism: Pirellulaceae bacterium (assembly GCA_041752355.1). Lineage (GTDB taxonomy): Bacteria > Planctomycetota > Planctomycetia > Pirellulales > Pirellulaceae > JAEZGD01. The sequence continues at coordinate 2,216 of JBGSHH010000523.1, forward strand.
ATGTCGGAATCAAGCTCAAAGGGGCAGCCGGCAGTTTTCGCGGCTTCGACGATCGCCCGGCGCTGACGATCAGTGCCGACAAGTATCTGCGGCAGCAGAAGTTCCACGACATGGATAAGTTCCATCTGAATAACTCCGTGCAGGACGAATCGTATCTCAATGAGTTGATCGCTTCCGAAGTGTTTCGCGCCGCTGGCTACCCCGCCACGCGCGTGACGCACGCTCGCGTCTGGATCAATGGTCGCGATATGGGGATCTATGTGCTCAAGGAAGGTTTCGATAAGAAGTTTCTCGCCCGTTACTTCGCCAAGGCCAATGGCAACTTGTATGACGGTGGTTTTTGTCAGGATATCGATGCGCAACTGGAAAAGGACTCTGGCGATGGGGTCGATGATCGCAGCGATGTGAAGGCGCTGGTCGATGCGTGTCGCGAAGGTGACCCGCAAAAGCGCTTTGAGCGACTATCGGCGGTTCTGGATGCCGACGCGATGGCGACATTCGTAGCAATCGAGCTGCTCACCTGCCACTGGGACGGCTACTGCAAGAATGTCAATAACTATCGCGTTTACTTCGAGCCGACGACCAAGAAGGCCTATTTCCTTCCGCACGGCATGGATCAGATGTTTGGTGATACCGGGACGCCCATTGCCGATCATCCGCGTGGCATGGCGTCCAACGCGATCATGCAGAACCCGGTGATGCGCGCGAAGTATCTCGACCGCGTCAGTGATTTGATCGCGCTCATCACTCCGCCGGATAAACTCTTGGCGCGCTGCGATGAAGTGCAAAAACGCTTGGAGCCGATCCTCACCGAGATCCATCCCGATCGCGCCAAGCAACATGCCGATCGTGTGCGCGAAGTGAAAGAACGCATCAAGAACCGCGCGCAGAATCTCGTCGAACAGCGCGGCCGTCTGCCGATTAAGTTCGACAATCAGGGGTTGGCTAAGCTGATCGATTGGACCAAGCAATCGCAATCCGGTGACGCCAAAGTCGAACTGATGGACTTGCCTGGCGGTCGCAAGGCGTATGGCATCGAATGCGGCCCGAGCAACAACGTCGTCGCGTCCTGGCGGCGCAAGGCGCTGCTGACGAAAGGGAAGTATCGCTTCGAAGCATTTGCCGCGACACGCGACGTCGTACCCCAAGGCGATCCCAAAGGGAGCGCGGCTGGCTTGCGTATCTCGGGCGGCATGCGCACCCAGAGTCTGACCGGCACCTCCGCCGGTCAGCAGTTGACGTTCGAATTTGAAGTGACCGACGAACAGCGCGAGGTGGAGCTTGTTGCCGAACTCAAGGCGACCAAAGGCCAGGTGTGGTTCGCCGTCGATTCACTTCAATTGAAGCGAATTCCGTAGCACCCGCGCGGCGCGCGGGGCCCACGTTATTTCTTCAACAAGCATCCCGTCACGCGCCAGCCGTCGTCTTCGGAAATCACGTAGAAGCCGGCCGGGCCGAGGTACTTCCGCACCGCGTCGTACTCA
>JBGSHH010000524.1:0-11969 GCA_041752355.1 Pirellulaceae bacterium
AGCGCGATGGCTTGCTGTTGTTGTTTGGCCTGGTCGGCGTGAGTGTGATTCTGTACCACGAACTGGGCACATCCAAGACCGAGCCGGTGATCTATGGCCTGCTGTCGGGCGCGCTCTATGCTGGCGTGGTGATCTGCCTGCGACAATTACGCGCGATGGACGCGTTCTGGCTGATCGCGCTCAATCATGTCGTCACGACGATCTGTTTGGCGCCGTACTTCGTCACGTCGCAGCAATGGCCAGCGGGCGAGCAATGGTTCTATCTGGCCGGCTTTGGCATGTTGCAGATGGGGATTCCTTACGTGCTTTTCTCGCGCGGTCTGCGGAGCATCGCGGGACACGAAGCGAGCGGTATCGGGCTGATCGAACCGGTGCTCGTGCCGACCTGGACGTATCTGGCTTGGAACGAGAAAGTGAGTTGGCCAACGCTGATCGGCGGCGCGTTCATCTTCTGTGGGCTGGTGCTGCGCTATGTCGGCGGGACGAAGCGCGTTGGGATCGATCGCGCCATGCGGCACGACCAGCAATCGCAGCACAAATAGCACACGCGGCAAGTCTTCCGGAGTCGATGTGGGCATTTTGCCGCAAAACCAAACGAGTGTGGCGAAATCGCAGCGCATACTTGGCTACGGCACGTGCCGTCAAAGTTTGCCTGCGCGATAACATCACTCTCTCGGCGATTGCGTACATGCGTGCATTTCGGCTGCTGGCACTACCTATCACCTGGCTGTCGCTAACAGCGCCGCTCTGGGCCAATGATGTGGCGCGGCAGCCTCGCTCGATCATCGCGCCCGATCGCGAAGCGATGCTGATGCGCGATGCAGCGGATGGCGCGCTCGATCAGCATTCGCTCTTGCAAGCCGCCCTGATCGCTAGCGGTGTGCGCGACGAGCTCGTCTTGGAGCGCTATGCAGAGCGCGTGCAGGGGTGGCGAGCGACGCTGCAGCGCGAGGCGGAGCACGTGACTTCGACGCGCGACAAGTCGGCGACGGTGCTGGCGTTTCTCTATCGCGACGTGTTGACCGGTCCGTATGATGCCGGCTGTAGCGATTTGGCGGCCACGCTGGACCAAGGGCGATATAACTGTGTCACCGCGAGCTTGCTGTTCTGGATCTGCGCCGACGCACTTGATTTGTCGCCGCGCGGTTGGCATTCGCCGGGGCACGTGCGAATCAAACTGGCAAAGCCGAGTGAATTGGAAATAGAAACGACCTGTCGCACCTGGTTTTCGCAGCCTCAAAGAAGCACGGACCACACGACTGGCCGGGAACTCTCGCCGACGGCAATGGTCGCCAAACTGTATTACAATCGTGGCGTGCAGGCGTTGGATCGCGCCGACTTCGCGGCTGCCGTGACGGCGCTGCAACGTAGTACGACCCTCGATCCGCTCGATACCACGAGCCAACGCAATCTCTTGGCGGCGCTGAACAATGGGGCGCTCGCGCACTGTCAGAACGAGCAATTTGCGACGGCGCTGGAGTCGCTCGCCATGGCACGCGCGATTGATCCCCATTATCCGCCGGTGCAAGCGAATGAGTTGCATATCCGGCAGCGCTGGGTGGTGGCGTTATGCGAGGCGCGCCGCTTCGCGGAAGCGATGGACGTGCTCGCTGCCTCGTCGGCGACGCCTTACCTCCAACAGTGCGCTGGGGTGTATCAGCTCTGGGCAGAGGACTTGATGCAACGGGGAGAAGCGCATGCCGCCCTGGCCAAGGTGGAACTCGGCCTGGTCATCGCGCCGACGAATGCGTCGTTACAATCGTTACGGCAGAAGCTACGGGGGGCCTAGATCTTCGGGATGACGTTTCATTCGTGGAGCTGACAACGAATTTGGGCAGGAATTCACGAATCCTTCGTTTGACGCCTGGCGGTTCCTAACGTAAATATCTGTTGGGTCGCGAGTCAACACTCATCCTGACCGAGCCATTCGACGCTCGCCCGCGACTTTTCCTGTTGACGAAATACCTGCGTGCCCCGGCGCGCGATCAACATGATTTTTGGTGGCGATCATTCCTTGGCGGATCGGGAAAGGACCTGGCATACATGAGCATTACGATTGTGGAAGGACAGCCTGCCCCCACGCGCGCCCGCGGCGCCGCCGCCGATGAGAGCCTGATCGTCAGTCAGGTGCGGCAAGTGCTCAGCAATCCGTTTCCGGAACGCGCGTTATCCAATCGTCGCCGTGAGAAGCGCCATCCGTATCCGTATCCGATTTACCTCACCCCCGTGGCGCGCGATGGCAAGACGCCTGAAGGCAAGACGCTGGTGGTGGTGGGGAAACATTTATCCGAACATGGTCTCGATTTTTATCATCGGGAACCGCTGCCGTACCGCCGCGTGATTGCGTCGCTCGCGTGCGGCAGCGGCGCGTGGGTGGGGCTGTTGATGGACCTGTCGTGGTGCCGCTTTTGCCGCCACGGTTGGTACGACAACGGAGGCCGCTTCTTGCAGGCGGTCACATCGCCGCTGGAAGATCCCGAAGAGCGCAAGCTCTTGGATTTATAGAATCACGAGAGAGAGTTTCGATATAGGTGTGTGGTGTGGCGTTCAATGAGGAACGTCCTGTGTTCCCTTTTTTGCACTTCGTCGCGCGCACTGTTATCGCGTCGACGCTTTGACCAATCGTGGGCTGTCTATCAGGCAACCACGCTTCGCATAAAGCCGGATCGGAGTCATGACCGATTCGGCTTTTCCATTTGATAGGTGGGGCAGATATCCCGGCTACTTGGCACCCTCAGGTTTTGCCGCGGGACCAAGCAATTGCGCCAATTTGGCGCCGAGCTTCTCACCGCGCGGATGCAGCGCGACGACTTTGCCTTCGCCATCGAGCAGCACCAAAAACGGAATCGCCTTCACGCCGCAGTGCACGGCCAACGGGCTATCGAAGCCCATCTTTTGCGGATCGCTGCTCATGACTGTCGGCCAAGGCAACTTTTGATTGGCGAAGAAGCGATCGACCGCTTCACGATCATCGTCGATGTTGTAGCCGATGACTTCGAAGCCCTGCTCGCGATACTGCTCGTAGAAGCGCTTGATACTGGGAATCTCGGCCAGGCAGGGTCCACACCAGGTTGCCCAGAAATCCACCAGCACGACCTTGCCTTGCAAGGTAGCGGGATCGAACGGTTGACCATCGAGCAACACGCCTTCTAGCGGCAGCGGCTTGCCAAGCAAGTCCAAACGCTTTCGTCCATTCTCGAGGGCATCCTTCACTTCGGCAGCGACTTCGGGATTCTCCGATTTGCCGAGCTTTTGCTCCATCAGGTCTAAGAGGTCGCTGGCATGTTGATAATGCTCGGTCCGTTCAAGGCGATCGGCGGTCATAGCGGCGACGGAAACTTCGCCTACACCGATATCCTTCTCGTCGAGCAATGTCTTGATCACTGCCATCAGTTCATCGGGAGCTTCCGGTTTAGGCTCATCGGCAAAGAGCGCGTTGAGCTTGCCAGGGAAATCGAGATCGATGAGCTTCACCTGTTTCAAGAGCTGATTCGCGGCGGCGGCGATTTTGGGATCGCTATCGGTTTTGTATTTGTCGCCTAGCAAGCGAAAGACTTCGCCGGCCGCTTTGTTGTGGCCCAATTGGACCATCACTTGCGCCGCTTGATTGCCCATCATGAAGACGACTTTTTCTTCGTCGTCACCTGCCAACAGTAGCTTCAACTCGGTGATGATCGGCTTTGGGTCTTCCAGCTCGCCGGACTCCAACTTGCCGAGTTGCATGCCGAACAGCATCAAGCGGCCGAGATTGGCGACCTTCGTGGCCGGATCTTTGGCGAGCCGATTGCAATAGGCGACGAGATCTTGGTCGGATTTGGGTTCACGCAGGTTCACCAATCCGTTGAGCGCATTGAGCTTCATCTTGGCCGCCTCGAAGCGCTGGTCATCGGTGCTATCGGGATGGGTCATCACCCGATCACCTGCTTCGACCACCAATCGCAAGACGCGGACGAAATCAGCGCGACGCGAATCGGCCGTGACGCCACGCGGTTCGTAGCCGTCCATCGCGATCATGTATTCCAGAATTTTCGCCGGCGGGCCATCGGGCATGCTGTCGGCGTCGAGCTTATCGACGGCGACTGGCACCGGCTTGGTCACGTTCTTCTTATCGGCGGTTTCCGTCGGTTCCGCGGTGATCGCCGCCGTTTCCGTCTCTGGTTTGTCCTCACCGGCTACGGCAGGCTTGAATTGATTGGCGGCATCGTTGGCTGGCTTGCCACCGCAACCGGCCAAACCCACGGCCACGCAGAGGCCCATCGCGGCGAGCCAAGAATAGGAAAGCGACCGTGCCATGCCAAAACTCCTCACAAATAACGGACAAAAGCGGTGAACCCGTGCTGGCATTCTAGGGGAAGTCGGCGGTTCTGGCTGCGCCGATATTCTTGCCATGCCAGGCCGAATCGACCCGATACCCCAACCAGCGAAGTAACCACCCCAGCACAAACGCCTGCGCGACGAACCCCAACCAGCCCAACGGCAGCAAGAAGAATCCCTGGGCTTCCGCGGGGCCTTGGTTGTACAGCACCATTCCCGCCAGGACGAGAAACCAGATCAAACCAATCGCCTGCATGATCCAAATCGCCACCGAAGGGCGACGTGTGCCAAGCAGCATGCGCAGGATGCTCGCTTGCACCAGCGCCGCAGGCGGGTAAAGAATCAGCGCCATCATCAGGGCAATAAGCTTCCCCAGGCCATCCAAGAACTGCTGCGATTCGCGGACATAGCTGAGGTAGATGATTTGGCCGATCGGCAGGCAGGCGGCCACGATTGCCGTGACAATGAACATGTCGCGGAGGGAAAACTGCGAGGAAACGCTCGAATTCTCAGCGTCAAAGGCATTGCTCGTTTGCCAGCGTCCAGTCAGTGCTAGCAGCGATACAACAACGCACGAGGTTCCAAACGGGAGCCAGATGAACAGCGATCCGTCGCCCCAATACTCGCGCGTCGTTTCGGCGGAGCGAAACAACCAGCCGACATACTCCAGCGATAAAGCGAGCGCTACGGCAACCAGCGGCCGCTTCCACCACACTTCGCGCGCCAGTGCCAGCCACAACGAGGCAGTGATCGGCAGCGATGCGAGAAAGCCGAAAATGACTGCCAAGAACGCTCCCGCCAGCCAGTGGAGCCAACTTTCTTCCTGAAAGGGCCCTAAGATTTTGAGTAACCCGGCGAGCAGCACCACGCACAGTACCTGTAGCGACCAATAACCCAGCAGCATCCCCCACCGCCAGCGAGGCGAATTGCGTCGAGCGCTGATGTTGGAAAATGGGTTGAACAACGGGATTCCGTGGAGGTAGCCCAGCATCATCGGGAGTGGATTGCCGCAATCCGCCGCGAAACTTCAAAACCAAGGCATAACGCTGGGGTTAGGAAATTATAGCCGTGAAATCGCTTCCTGCTGCAGGTTCCAAGCCATTGTCAAATAGCGTGTTACGCCATTTGACGCCGGTTCGTGCCGACACCTTAGGTGGTGGATCTGGCCAACTATCTGATCCCTCCTAGTCGATATTTATGCCAGCGGAGTCGAGCGATCAGCGTGAGTCTGGTTTTGTAATGCGTGACAATAGCTGGCAGAACGGATAAAATAACTTGGCTAGCGAAAGGTGAAGATTCTCCCTAGTGAATGCTCACTCGCCGCCACTCGCTCCCACCCACCGCCTCCCTCAAGGCAGGACGCATAGGCATGTCACATTTTCGCACCCTCCAATACTCTCCTTACCGACCTGCTCGCCGTCGTTCGGGCCGCGCCATCATGTATGTCGTGGCTAGTTTGGTGGTGTTGGCAATGTTTGGGGGTGGATTGTGGTGGTATCTCGGCCAGGGTGCCGCCCTTGATACGGACGTTCCGCTGATGACGCGCGTCATCAATGCGCCCTTCGATCATGCCGTGATCGAGCAAGGGGAAGTCGAAAGTTCCCAGAATGTGGACGTTCGCTGTCTGGTGAAGTCGCGCAACGCGGGGGGCACCGATATCCTGTGGGTGATTCCCGAAGGGACAATCGTCGAAAAGGACCAGGAACTGGTCAGACTCGACAAGTCGGCCCTGGAGCAAGAGCGCGACCAACAAAAAATCGTCTGCAATACCAGCCTGGCTGGCAAAGTTACGTCTGAAAACACCTATGAAGCCGCCGTCATCGCCCGCACGGAATATTTGGAAGGGACGTTCAAGCAAGAACAGCAGTTGATTCAAAGCGAAATCTTCGTCGCCGAAGAGAATCTCCGTCGCGCCGAGCAGTACGCCAACTTCAGCGCTCGCCTGGCACTCAAAGGCTATGTCACTGGTCCGCAGTTGGAAGGCGATCGCTTCGCCGTGAGCAAGGCCAAGAGTGACTTGGGACTCGCCAAGACCAAACTACATGTGATCGAGAACTACACGCGCGAGAAAATGCTCCGCACGCTGGAAAGCGATATCGCTTCCGCCAAAGCGAAGTGGAATGCGGATGAGGAAACGTACAAACTGGAATTGAAGAAGCTCACCGAGATCGAAGGGCAGATCGAACTCTGCACGATAAAGGCTCCCCAGGCGGGACAAATCGTCTACGCGAATGTCCCCAATAGCCGCGGTGGCACGGCGGAATTCATCGTTGAGCCAGGCTCGAAAGTCCGCGAAGGCCAAGCCATTTTGCGCATGCCTGACTCCAGCAACATGCAGGTCAAAGCCAAGGTGAATGAATCGCGCGTCACGTTTGTCAAAGTGGGTCAACCAGTGACGATTCGTATCGAGGCGCTCGATGGTGCTGTCTTGCGCGGGCGTGTCAAGAAAGTCAGCAGCTTCGCCGAACCGACGAGCTTCTTCGGATCCAGCACGAAACAGTATCCCACCGAGATCACGATCATTGATCCCCCCGAGGCGATTCGCACCGGCCTCACAGCGGAAGTCAATATCCATGTCGAACACGAGGATAAAGCGTTGCAGGTACCGATTCAATCGGTCTTGGAAACTGGCGGTAAGACCTATTTGCTCGTGCAAAACGGCGAGAAATGGGAGCCGCAAGAGATCACCATCGGCAGCACGAACGATAAATTCTTGCGCGTGATGTCCGGCGCAAGCGCTGATCAGGTGATCGCCGCGAATCCTCGCCAACACTTGCGTCGCTTTCCGTTCCTCAAGAATGGGCAACTCGAACCTGGCCCGACGCAAGTCTATATGTCGCCGGAGAACGTGGCCGCCGTGCCCCAACCAGCGCCCGGTGAAGGCCCAGTGGCAGGCGGTCCCGGTGGTGGCGAAAAGAAGAAACGTCCTTCGCCCGCCGAAATGTTCCAAGGTCTCGATAGCGATAGCGATGGCAAGCTCTCGGCAGCGGAATTCGCCGCCATCGATTCGCGGATGCGCGATCGCTTGGGCAATGCCGACGCCAATGGCGATTCGTTTGTCGATCAAAGCGAGCTTTCTGCCGCGTTCGACAAGATGCGCGCCAGCTTCAGTGGCGGAGGAGGAGGCGGACCAGGTGGCGAAGGGCCGCCGCCGATGGGAGGCGGGCAATGAGTTCGGCCGCGCGAGTCCTGGACTTGCAAAAAATCTATCGCCTTAAAGGTGAAACTGTGTACGCGCTCCGCGGCGTGTCGTTTGAAGTCCCCGAAGGCGATTACGTCGCCATCATGGGACCTTCCGGCTCCGGCAAAAGCACGTTGCTCAACATGCTCGGCTGCCTCGATCGTCCCTCGACCGGCTCGCTGTTTTTAGGTGAAGACGATGTCGCCCGCATGAGCGATGATCAACTCTCGTTCATTCGCGCGTCGCGGATTGGCTTTGTCTTTCAATCGTACAACTTGATCCAACAGTTGACCGTGCTCGAAAACATCGCCGTGCCACTGTACTACCAAGGCCGCGTCTCCGCCAAGGATCGCGAACGTTGTCGAGAGCTAGCGGAACTGGTCGGACTCGGCGAACGTTTAAGCCATCGCCCCACGCAACTCTCCGGTGGTCAGCAGCAGCGTGTCGCGATCGCGCGCAGCCTGGTGAATGACCCGAACTACATTCTAGCCGACGAACCGACTGGCAATCTCGATTCGCGCACCACCGAGGAAATCCTCACCCTGTTCGAACGGCTCAACAGTGACGACGGCAAAACAATCATCATGGTCACGCACGAAGATGAAGTCTCCAAGCACGCCAAGCGCGTGATTCGCCTGCGCGATGGCTTGATTCAAACCGATATTCTCAACGAGGATCGCGTCTCCTTACTGACTACCGCGCACTAATTTCCTACCTCCGGCTGCTCGCTCATGTTTCGTCTCCGTACTTGGATCCTCGGCGTCAAAAGCTTGCTGCTGCATCCGCTGCGTTCGGCGCTGACGGTGCTCGGCATCTTTATCGGCGTGTCGAGCGTGATCTGCTTGCTGGCCTTCGGCGAAGGGATCAGTGCGGAAGCGCAAAAGCAAATCGAAGGGTTGGGTGCGCGGAATATCATCGTCCGCTCGGTGAAGCCCCCCTCCGATGCCATGCCGCAATCGTCGCGTTCACCGATGGAGTATGGCTTGAAACGCGCCGATTACGATCGCTTAATGCAGACGATCGGCACTCTCCGAACCGGCGTGCAAATGCGCGAATTGCGGCGGCAGTTCAGTTACGAGGGACGCACCGTTGATGGTCGCCTCGTCGGCTGCACGCCGGAATACGAAAGCTTGATGCGTCTCCAGCCGCAGCAAGGCCATTTCTTCACGCACAAGGAATACGACGACTACCTCAATGTTTGCGTACTCGCCGCCAGCGTCGCAGAGCGCTTGTTCCGCCACGAGGACCCCGTCGGTCGCACAATCTACCTGGCCGAGAATCTCACGTTTTACAAAGTTGTCGGCGTGATGGAGCCACGCGGCGCCACGGCGGCCATCGGTGGTTCGCTCGACGCGCAGAACTTTGATAACGACGTCTATATTCCGCTCACTACGCTCCGCAAACGGATCGGCGACATGGTTGTCACACGGCGCAGCGGGTCGTTTGAAGGCGAAGTGGTCGAACTGACGCAAGTCACACTGGAAGTCGACGAGGTTGAGAATGTCGTCCGCACTGCGGAACTGGTCAAAGAAACCTTGCGCAATCATGATCGCATGCGCGACGTCACCGTGGTGGTGCCGCTGGAACTTTTAGAACAGGCACGCGTTCAACGCCTAATGTTCATCGTCCTCATGGGACTCATCGCTGCCATTTCATTGATAGTGGGCGGCATCGGCATCATGAACATCATGCTCGCGACCGTGACCGAGCGGACGCGCGAGATTGGCATTCGCCGCGCTTTGGGCGCGAAGCGGAGCGATATCATTCAACAATTCCTGGTCGAAACAATCGTGCTGAGTGTCGTCGGCGGCGCGATCGGCGTGCTGATTGGTTTGCTCTGTCCGTTCGTGGTCTATCAGGTGCGTGAGTTCGGTTTTTGGGCGATCCCCAATTTCATGGCTCAACTGCCACCCGTCGCGAAGACCGTCGTGCCCATCATTGTGCCGATCTCGGTACCGATCGCGTTTGGTATTTCCATTCTCGTCGGTGTGGTCTCCGGCCTCTATCCCGCCTATCGCGCCGCGCAAATGGACCCTATTGAAGCGTTACGACACGAATAAGTGAGAACCGGCCCAACGGCGGCATGGGGCCACGGATGAACACCGATATTACGGATCAAGGCCAGCTCGCCAGCGGCCATGACGATCGCCAGCGATGTCGACACCCATTCCCCGCACTTTGTCCGTGCCATTCGTGGTCATCCGCGGCTAAAACGACTTCGCATAGTTCATTAGCTAACATCTGAGGACTTCTCATGTTCCGACTTTCCTCGCGTCGCTGCTTACTGCTCCTGCTCGCGTGGTTGACGCTCCTCAACGTAAGCCAAGCTGACGATCTCTGGTTGGCGGTGGGTTATGGCGGTCGGCGGATGATTTCGACCGACGGCCACAATTGGAAAGTCACCGCCGAATGGGCGCAGCCGGGCGGAGATGATGGCCATAACTTGATGAGCGCCGTTTATGCTCAAGATAAGTTCGTTGTCGTCGGTGGTGGCGGCGGTGGACCGAGCGGCGCTGGCCATATCCTGGTGTCGAGCGACGGGGTCGAGTGGAAAGAGACGTATAAGGACAAAGCTCGCATCAATCCGGTGGTCTATGGCAACGGTCGATTCATCGTGGGCACGTCGAGCTATCCTGCTGGCAAGCTGATGTGGTCGAGCGATGCCCAAAAATGGGAAACAGGCGGCGCGATTCAAACCAAAGGTCTCACGCACTTTCGCCATGGCGCCTTCGGCAACGGTGTCTTTCTCTTGGTCGGCAATGGCCGCATCAAGAATGCCGAAGGTCAGGATCAAGAGGTGCATTGGGCGATCACCACGCGCGATGGCGAAACGATGCTCAGCGAGCGCACCGACTTAATGGCGCATGGCCGAATCGAATTTGGTGCTGGCCGGTTTGTGATGCTCAGTCACGATGGCGTGCTGCTCTCCTCGGCCGATGGACGGAAGTGGGACCAACCAAAACTGGCTGGCACCTCCAAGCCCAGTTGGCTGATCTGGGATGCACATGGCAAGCGGTTTCTGCTGGGCAATTATCAGACCGGCTGGGAATCGAAAGATGGGATCACCTGGACCGCCGGCGGGATGAAAGCTTCGACCGACATACGCTGGACCGACGGCCAACGTTTCATTGGCGTCGGCTGGCCAGGCAAGCACATGTGGTTCTCGCCCGACGGCAAGAGTTGGGAGAAGTCGCCAGAACTGCCACCCAATGGCATCAACGTGGTGGTTGGACGAAACCACCACGCTACCACGCCTGAGTAATTCCCGAGTGGGAAATGTTCATTAGCGCTTGTTTTTGTTGTTCTTGGCGAGATTCAGCAGGATCTCCGTCAGCGATTGATAGAGATAAAAATCATGCCCGCTGCCAGGCGTGATGCGATCGCTGCCGAGTCCGCCGAACAGTCGATCATCGCCGTCGTCGCCGAATAGCGAATCATCGCCCAGTTGGCCGAAGATCCAATCGTTGCCAACGCCACCTAGCAGCACATCATGGCCTTGTCCGCCGATCAAGGCATCGTTGCCGGCGTTGCCGACGAGTAAATCATCGCCACGACCGCCGCGCAAGACATCGTCGCCGCTGCCGCCAAAGAACTGTACGGGAATGCTTAGCGGGGTCGCGTGAATCGCGTCTCTCCCTCCCAACCCTAGCGCGACGATCGCATCGATGGCGGCAGTAGGATACGTGTGTAGTGGCGCGCCTTTGAGCTTGGCGGTGATTTGATGATTACCACTCTTGCTAAAGGCGATCGTATCATTGTTGCGCGAGCCGACCGCGACTAGCAGGTTGGTCGAATCGCTCGCGTCACCATCGCGATCACGCACGGAGAAGTCAACGCGATTTAGGCTGCTGGATGCGAAAGTGCGCGACACTTCCACGCCGCTGGCGGGGCCGACGATCTGTTGCGCTGGCTGGCCGTTGCCCCAGTTGACCGTGTACGTGAACATGGCCGCCGCGTCGCCAGGCGATGCATCCTCGGCCGATAGCGTCCACGTCGCCCGGCCACTATCATCGACAACCTCCGCCATGCTCACCAACAACTCAGGCGGCGTGGTGACATTGCTTACGGTGATGGATACTTGCCCTTGAGCGGAATTGCTGAGCGTCGAGTGGGCCACCAAATGCGTGTGCATTTGTTCTGCGAGATAGGCATGCACGCTTGTCGCGGGATGCACGGTATCCCAGAAGAAATGCTGTGTCGGATCCTCGCCAAGTACGTCGCCTGTCGAGTCGTCGATGAAGGGGATAGTCGTGATCGGCGGCAGGCCCAGCGCTGCGGCGTTATCGCCAGCGAACTCGAAGGCACTGAACACATCGAACGACATCACGCCAGGGAAGTTGGCGAGCGTCTGTCCCAGATAGAAATTGAATGCTGCGCTCAATTGCGTCAGAGCTTCGCTTTGGTCTGTGGCGATGGCGTAAGGCGTGCGCCCCAGATCAGGCAAGTTCGGCACGAGGATATGCTGCGCGCCGTA
>JBGSHH010000525.1:0-3349 GCA_041752355.1 Pirellulaceae bacterium
TGATCGCCAGTCTGTCTTTGCTCGGTCTTTTGATTATGGGCACCGCCTTCGGTCCCAAATACTGGAAGCTGTGGACCTACCAACCGCAGGCCGGGGACGTGATCTTTCAGTCGCTTCCCAACGGCGCGGTGGTGCGGGCAATTGAAGGAGGGACGCATTCCCCTTGGTCGCATTGTGGGATTGTGGCGTGGGAACATGGTCGTTGGGTGGTCTACGAAGCAGGCGACACGGTGGCAGCAACGCCGCTGGCCGAGGTGATACTGCGGAGCCGGGACGATCAATATGCCATCTATCGATTGAAGCCGGAATTCCAGCGTCATGTTCCACGCGTGCTGGAGGAAGTGAAGGTGATGTCGCACCTTCCTTACGATTCCAAGTACGAACTCGATGACGAGAAGATCTATTGCTCGGAGTTGATCTACAAAGCCTATCTGAAGGCGACAGGTGAAGAACTGGGGCGGCTCGTACGACTGGAAGAATTAGATTGGCGGCCGTTTGCCGAGATCATTACGAAGTTGGAAGGCGGCCCGCCCCCTTTGGATCGCCAAATGATTACACCCCGGGACCTGGCGAATGCCGAGCAACTGATGTTGGTCCACGGCGGCCTTGATTCGCCGTAGTCAGGCTCGTTCCCGATATCCATAGGACGGTGCCACCGCCGAGTTCTTCTTGGGTCGCCCTAACATGAACAGCGGTGCGAGCGCGGCGCCTGCGATGAAGCCGCCGATATGCGCGGCATAGGCGACGCCGTCCCCTTGGCCGCCGAGCGTCGACAAGCTGCTGACAATTTGAAACCCAAACCACAAACCGACCGCCACATAGCCCGGCACGTCCATGATCACGCGCAGCAACAGGACCGTCACGCGCCGTTTAGCATGCAACACCAGATACGCGCCCATCACGCCCGAAATCGCGCCGCTGGCACCCAGACTGGGAATCAGCGAATTGGGTGGACTCATATTCGTGAAGACATGCGCCAGCGAAGCGATCACACCACACAGCAAGTAGAACACGACATAGCGAGGCTTGCCGAAATCGTCCTCAATGTTGTCGCCGAAGATCCAGAGGAACCACATGTTCCCCAGGATGTGCATCACGCTGCCATGCATGAACATGGAGGTGAGAATCGTCAGATAGACGGGAATTGGTGTCGGCCGTAAGCCCGGCGGTTCGTCCGGCGAATCGGGCGGCGCTTCAGGCGTTACGGGGTGTTCGGCGATGTCCTTGCCAGAGAGAATCTCGGCAGGGACGGTGGAAAAGGCATAAGTGAACCCCTGGTTCTCGCCCATCCCTTGCAGCAACACGAACACCAACACGTTGATCACGATGATGACGATATTCACCACCGGCCAAGAAGTGACATCGGAGTTGTCGTCGCGAAGAGGGAGGACCATGGGACTCGTTTCCTGCTGGGCGACGTCACTCTTGCGGCGGCTTCTTCTGCAACATAGGCTTCAACTCATCGACAAAATCGCGCACATCTTTGAACTCGCGATAGACGCTGGCAAAACGGACGTAGGCGACTTGATCGAGTTCCGCGAGGCGTTTCATCACCAGTTCACCCAGATCGGGGCTGTCGATTTCCGATTCAAAATCGGCGTAGATATCGCTCTCGATTTTGGCGACCACGGCTTCGATCTGCTCGGTGCTGATGGCACGTTTCCAACAGGCTTTCTCTAGTCCTTTTTTTACCTTTTCGCGGCTGAAGGGTTCGCGAATGCCATCCTTTTTGACGACCTTGATCTCCATTTCCTCGACGCGCTCATACGTCGTATAGCGCCGCTTGCACGACAGGCATTCACGCCGCCGCCGAATGGAGAAACCGTCCTCGCTGGCGCGCGAGTCGATCACTTTATCATTATCGACCCGACAAAAAGGGCATCGCATAGGCAATCCCGTCGAGGGAGGCAGCTTTCGACTTCACGATTTCACTATACCGCACCTGTCAACTGAATGATATGCACCCGCCACCGCTCACATTCGTTCCCGGCTGGGTTATAATGTCGCCGCGCAACCAGCGAATATAGAATAGTCATCGATCTCACCCGCTTCCAACTGGGGATGCAACACCATGAAGTGCCTGGCCTGTGGCGTGGAACTAAACCAAGGAGCCGCCTTTTGTCACGTTTGTGGCGCGAAGACAGGCGAGACCCTCGATACCAGCGCGGCGACATCCCCACCTGCCGCCGCTCAACAAGCGGATGAGGGTGATCGTGGTTTGGGACCGGGGATGCGCGGCTCTTCGCGGCGCGACGATCCAGAAGTGGAGTTGTGGCAAGGGGGCTACAGCGGCAAGGCGATGTTCAACAGCTACGCCCTCGCATCGATCCTTTCGATCGTCGCGCTGGTTGTGGGTTTTCTTGTGCCTGTCCCCGGTCTACTGATTGCCGTCGGTGTGATCGTGCTGATGTGGTTGTATGTGATTTTTATGCTGATCTATCGCCGCATGAATATCAGCTATCGATTGACCTCGCAGCGCTTTTTCCATCAAACAGGCATCTTGACCCGCACCACCAATCGAATTGAAGTGATCGAGATGGATGACGTTACCTTCACGCAGTCGCTCCTGGAGCGATTCTTAGGCGTGGGGACGATCAAAATCGAATCGAGCGATCGCTCGCATCCGGTGTTGATCATGATTGGAATCGACAAAGTGCAGGAAGTTTCCGAGATCATCGACAAAGCGCGACGCAAGGAACTCACAAGGCGCGGTCTGCGCATCGAAACCGTCTGAGTGAGAGGATTTACGAACGCATGAATGGCAAAATATGGTTGATCGTCGGCGCGATCCTAGCGGGGCTAGCAGTCGGTAGCGGGGCCTTTGGCGCGCACGCCCTTAAGGAAAAGGTCAAGGTTTGGTATCCCGATGAATCCGAGCAAACCAAGCGATTGGGCGATTGGGAAACGGCGGCCCGCTATCAGATGTATCACGCCTTGGGGTTGCTAGCGATTGGTTTGGCGATGCAACTTCCCAGCAAATCCACTGGCGGACTATACAACGCGGCCGCCATCTGTTTAGTGGTGGGAACGGTATTATTCTCGGGGAGTTTGTACCTGCTCGTGGTAACTGGCGAAACCAAGTTGGGTATGGTGACGCCTGTCGGCGGATTGCTCTATTTGATTGGTTGGGGACTCTTCGCTGGTGCTATCGCCCAGCGTTGACCTGGGATTTCTAGGGTCGGATGCACCCCCGGGTTCCAATGTTAATCTGTGCGGCCTATATCCAAAATCATCAATCCATCAGTCACGACGGACGATCTCCAACAGAGGGACCACAGGGTGCCATCACTGCTTGGAACTTCACTGAGACACGGCTTGTCGAGGTGATTCCAATACCGCTAGCAGGATG
>JBGSHH010000526.1:0-5287 GCA_041752355.1 Pirellulaceae bacterium
CGACGACACGCGTGTGCCGATCCAGTCGCCAGGCGAGAAGAAGTGTCGTAGTGGCCGCCTCTGGACCTACATCGGTGACAGCGAGCATCCCTACATCGTGTTCGATTACACGCCGGATCGCAGTCGGGCGGGACCCGCGCACTGGCTGGGTGACTATCGCGGTTACTTGCAGGCGGATGCGTATGGCGCGTACGACGGCATCTATGCGCCTGGTCACGTGCAGGAAGTCGCTTGTTGGGCGCATGCGCGTAGAAAGTTCTTCGAGGCGCAAGAGACCGATCGGCGGCGCGCGGGACAGATGCTGCTGCTCATTCGCGAGTTGTATGCGATTGAGGATCGCGCGAAGGAACTGGCAGAAGCGCAACGCTTGGCTCTGCGCCAAGCGCACAGCGTGCCGGTGCTGGCGAAGATCGAGGCGTGGCTTGACGAGCAGAGCGCGTGCGCGGGCAGAACGGACACGGCTGAGGCGAACGCTGTTAAGTTCAAATTGTCAAAGAACGAAGGCACGTTCGACAAATTGCAACATAAGAGGTCAAACGCTCTTATTTCCGAACGCGGGAGAGCTGCTTCTCCAAAGAAAACCAAAATAAATGGCCTGGACTATCGAAATCGCAACTGCCATCGCCCATGTAAATGCCACATCTCTTTGCCCTGAAGCGTTTGACCCAACGAGTTGTGCACTTCCCACGACAAGCGGCACCAATCCAAGGAGCATCGCAAGGATTGTAAACACCGAAATTCGATTATTACGAACTCCTAAAGCGACTCCTGTAGAGATTGCAGCAGCACCCGAACTGCAATACACGGCCGAAAGCAGTGATTCTGATAGGAGTACCAATAACACTTGCCTGTCGAGTGCACTGGCACGGTTCCATAACATCGAATGAAAGGCAACGACAGCGCAAAAAAGTGTAATAAGACACCCAAGCTGTGCAATAGAAAATCGCCCCAATTGCAAAGAGCAGCCAATACCTTCCCGTCGAAGCCAGACCCATGACGAGGTCGTAACTATTACAACAATAAGACTCGCACTGGTGACAGGTATTAGAAAAAACAATGGCAGGATGGATGTCACTAATCGGTCTTCGTAACCAAGCCCAAGTTGGACACCTACGCTGAAGATCACATCGAAGCTAAGCAGTAAGCCAAGGTATGTTGACAATCGCGCAACAACTGAGGACGGCAACACTATTGTAGCTAACGGCAACGATGTAAACGCGGCAAGCAGCCAAGCGTTTCCAAAACGTTGAACAGCTTCGGAGGAGGCGATGGCTGGGGAAACAACTGCCAGCGCAATTGCGGCCTGAATCAACCAGAAACTGCACGACTTTACCATGGTGAGTCATACTTAAATTAAGTGTTGTCAATCCTGGTTGGGTCCAAACGTTGATATTGATAGCTCAAGTTGAGTGAAAGTGATGGTGACACGGAAATCAGCAATCTGTGGGGTCTTAGGCATCGCAACTTTGGCACCACCGCGTATGTATATGACGATTGAGGTATCTTTGATCATTTCCTTTTGGCTACTAATTAAGCAATTGTCCTTGCCTGATGGTCGATATGATATGCCTAAATCGTGTGCCCCTCACGTAATTCTTGCGCGTTTCGCGTTGCGAATAGGTTGAGGAATGGACCTCCGGGTGATGTCGAGGTAGCCCAGCTCGCCCCAGTTCGACGAGAGTGTGGCAAACAACTCAATGAATGCCCCTTGGTTCAAATCGTATTGTACGATAGCGACTTGGCATGTGTCACGCTCTTTCACGACAGTTGGTGAGCGCCTAGCTGGTGAGATTGTTGCCGCGAGCGTCTTGGTGGGATGCTCAAGTTCTATCATCGTAAAGCGGCAAAACGTTTCGACACTACGAAGCGATTCCGAACTAACCTGCGTTCGCTGCTGCGCACTCAACGAAAATTGCCGCATTCCGCAGGCCCACTTCCCTGCGAAAGTCGTCGCCAAACTGAGTTGGTTCGGCTGAGGCGAACGCTGCTAAACCCAAATTATCAAAGAACTATCGCTCGTTCGACTAATTGCACCATACGGGCTGTGGTGTACGGTTACCATTAACCCACAGAAAGCCGTCCACCCGCCCCACAAGAAAATCGCGATTTACAGTAATGCTGTTGCTTTATCAACAATTCGTGCTCATCAACTGCAATTCAGTCGTCTTCAATTTCACTGACTCGAGTGACAAGAAGGCGTCCTCCCGCAGGTGGCAGTTCAGCGATGAGTTGACCGACTGCTTCCACGGGTCCACTTACGTCACAGACAATTCTTGCATCTTTAAACTCGCCGTTTATCCAGCCGCCATGTTCGTCAACGTTCCTATAAAGTTGCAGGTGTATTCTCAGTGCGTCGTCTTTATATAGATAATATGTTCCTCCTAAATAACTACTGTCTCGCTCCAAAAGTCTAATCGCAAGTGCTCGTTCGATTGCGACTCGAATCAAGTCAAGTTCGCCATCAAACTGAAAATAACTATATTGTTTTATCATTTCTCTCTCATTTCAATACACTAATCGTGTCAACAGACCACTGCAAAACTCGATCTTTGTTCTGAAACAGCATGAATCTAACCTCTCTGCCATTTGCTTTGCTCGTTAGCGTTCTGTAGAGCTTTCCGAGGCCAAGTTTGTCGATTTGTTCAGGCGTCAATGGACCGATCCGAGATGGATTACGCCCAACTTCGAGGCCAAGCTTTCGCGCTTTATCGAATAGGCTTTTTCCAGATAACGCAATATCGAAATCACTTTCGGGTCGAAATGGCAATTTGTTTCCAGAAGCATCGACCTTACTATAACTCTGGCCGGTTACAGCGCTTCCTTGAAAATGCATTTCAACATCATCCAAACGTGCCTTCTTAAGTGCCTTGTATCCTTCTGATCCAAAATCAACGAACTCATCGGCCGATTCAAATCCTAAAGGTATAAAGCGCTTCTGCAACTCGGCCAAATCTCGCAGATCTTCGACCGATAATCCATCCAAGTTTTTTCTGAGCTTCTGAAACAGATCCCAGGCTTCGTTGCAGTCAACCGGCACGGCATTGTGAACGAGGATGCCGGCGTCGCCCACTTCATACACATGCTCGCCGAAGACTTCGAGATTGTAAACCGGTTGCGGATCGACGGCGATGTCCACTTGCAACACCGCCAGCAAACCGGCGCGGGTGCGAACGTGTTCACCGCTGGCTAGTTCGCCGAGTTTGACCCAAGTCTGGCGATCCTCGCTCCAGATGGGATGCTGCTGCGTGCCGGAGAGTTCGGTGCCATCGGCGAAGAGGACGCGCGTGACTTGCGTGACGTTGCGCGTGACGAAGCGACCGGTGACCAGTGAACCTTCGCCTGGGGCCAGCGGCGGGCAAGGTTCAATGGCGGTGACGATGCCGTAGGCGTGCAAGTCCAGTTCCGGCACCGCCGTTTCCAGCACCCGCCCGACGAACAGTTCCTGGGCATCCACCCATTCCGCAGGCCGCAACAATTCGAGATCCACTTGCGTGCCACTGTTCTTACGCACTTCCAAACGCACCAAACGCCACGATTCCTCTGCCGGTTCGGGGAGGCTGAAATCATAATCCTCACGGCGTGGGTTTTGCGCGGTGATCCGCGCCCCCAACGGAACTTCTTCGATTGGAAAGGTCGTTTCCGCAGCGGACAATACCGAAGTGGAAGTTTCCCCGCCACAGATTTCCGTCAGGACTTCATCGAGTTGCAACGCCTGAATATCAAACTGGAATTCATCCGCAGGCAGCGAGGCGACCCAAACGGGAGTACCAGCGACGAAACAGCCGTTGTTTAGGATCGCACGACCTCCATCCGTGACTAGATCGAAATACTCATCCCCATGTTTGACCAAATTGGGGAACTTGCCGGCTAGCGCGCCGCCGAGATGCAATGCGTCGTCGAGTCGCTTGATGACATCGGCAAAGACATTCAGGCCGACTTTGAACTTGTCGGCGATTTGGACCAACACTTTGGCCAGCTTGCCTGCTTTGTAAGCGGCGGCAGGGGCTGCGGTGACACTGGCGGCACCCAGTGTTGCGCCTGTTACCGCGCCGATCGCCGCAGTTAATGCCGCATCTTCCAGTACCTCGTAGATGATCTGACCCGCGACATAGCCGATGTTGTGAGGCGTGATGGCATCGACCACCGCATACGCGGCCTGCGTGAGCGCCGTCTGTAGCCCCTCCAAAGTACTCACCAGACCATCGAAGATCGGCTTCACCCGTTTGGTCATGATGGCGCGCAGTTCCTCGATGGCCTGCTTGTCCTGCGTTTGAATGGCCTGGAAGAGGGCCGGGCCATGATTGGCGAGATACGAATGAACTTCCGTGATGGTCAGTTCCAATTCGAGTTCGGCCTTGGCGAGTTTTTCCGGAAGGTCCAGCCAACTACCGGAGGACGACAAACGATTCCCGATCATGGTGATTACGTCATTGAAGATCTCCTCTTCTTCCTTGATCGGATCCCAACCAAACAGCCAGATGGAGGAATTGCGGAATACAGTGCCTTGGTAACCCGATTTGATCGCGCTGAACTTGGCCAAGCGGAAGCCAATCGAGACCGCCGACGACAAGAGTTCCAGGGAACTGGCGGCACCATCCTTGATCCCTTCCAGTACGCCTCCCACATAGTCGGCGTACATCCCCACTCCTTGATAGGCCAGATTGCCGAGGAATCCCTCCGCGCGTTCTTTCTGAACACGACGTTCTTCTTCCACTCCACTACTGGGCCAGTCGCCGCTATTGGAGTCGACATCGACACCGCCCTGCGAGCGTAGCGAAGCGAAGGCGGCGGAGATTCCCTCGGAGGTGACGGTGACGCCGAGTTCCGCCGCGGATCGCTGCATGAGCAGCGACAGCGCGTCGAGATCGAAAGTGAACAAGCCATCGTGTTGCTCTCCCCAGGCCAAGATGGCATTATGGACCGCGAGTTCTTCCTTATAGAGCGTGGCGGCATCGCGCTCGTACGGATCGGTAGGGTACCGCAACGCTTCCAGCAGGGCGTCGTGACTCCAATGGACGGCACCGGGCTGCCGCAGTGAATAGTCCGAAAGAAGCATGAATGAACCACCAACCAAGGCTGTATAAGGTTCGCGGTTCGGATCGTTGGTGGTAAAGAAATGTTCCGCGGCGGCAGCGTCAATTTGCGGACGGTCGCCAATATCATTCAGTGAAGGTTCCGCAGGCAGGGTGGCGGGATAAAGATTCGCACTGGCGAGCACATTCTCGGCGGTCTTGCGCACGTTCGCCCAGACTGAATTTGCTTGCGCTCGGACTTTGCCCCACTCCGC
>JBGSHH010000527.1:0-5389 GCA_041752355.1 Pirellulaceae bacterium
GGTGATTGAGGAAATTACGCGCGTCGGCAACGACGATTGCTGGGTGGAAGCTCGTCCCGCCCGCAACGCGTCGCTGTCGCTACGCTACAAACTCGATTACGGCCCCGACAATCCGATCGGCAAGCAAACGCTCGATATCAAAATCAACCCCGAGACATTCAAGAAGGAACTGGCTCCGGCGCGGACGTTCATTCTTAAAGCGGAAGCGGACTGGCTCCGTCAGCAAGGCTTGGGGGCGCGCGTCACATTTGATGATCTGTTGGTGTTTGACGAAGACGGTCCATGCAACAATCCGTTGCGCTTTGAAGATGAATGCGTGCGGCACAAGACACTCGATTTACTCGGCGATCTGGCTCTGTCGGGCTGCGACATCGTCGGGCAGGTCATCGCGTATCGTAGCGGCCATCGACTAAATGCGGAGCTTGTCAAAGCACTGTTATCCGAAGGACAAGTCGTCGGCGGTTTGCGAAAGACGGCCTAGAGGCTCGGTGAATGGTTGCTGTTCGCGATATGAATCGAACGTTTGGTTCGCGAAGCAAATAACTTTGCGATAGCGTTCAAGGTACCTAGCGATGGCTCAGATTGCATCCTCCGCGATGGTTGATCCACAGGCCGAACTGGCCGAGGATGTTGTCGTTGGACCATTCTGCTACGTGGGACCGGAAGTCAGCATTGGTGCCGGCACCATACTCGACAATCACGTCACCATCACCGGTCGCACATCGCTGGGGATCGGCAACCGCGTCTTTCCCAACACAGTCATCGGCGCGGAACCGCAAGACTTGAGTTATCGCGGCAGTCCCACGCGCGTGGCGATTGGCGATCGCAATGTCATCCGCGAAAGTGTCACAATCAACCGTGCCACCGAAAAAGAAGACGGGCTCACCGCGATCGGCAACCAATGCTATTTGATGGCCGGTTGCCACGTCGCACACGATTGTAAACTCGGTGATCGCATTGTGATCGCCAACGGCACGCTGTTAGGTGGGCACGTACATATTCACGACGACGCCACGCTGAGCGGTGGTGTGGGCGTGCATCACTTCACCACCATCGGTAGTTTCAGCTTTGTGTCTGGTATTAGTCGCGTGTTGCACGATGTACCGCCGTTCATGCTGGTGGAAGGAATTCCAACTCGCCCACGCTGTATCAATATTGTCGCCTTGAAGCGGAGCGAGTTTCCGGCAGATGTGATTCGCGGACTAGCCGAAGCGCATCGCTTGATCTATCGCGCAAAAGTGGGACTGGATCACTCGCGCGAGATACTACGGGCCGACGGCTTGATGTATCCGGCGGTGAACCACTTGTTGAGTTTCATTCAGAACCAGCAAGAAGGGCGACATGGTCGAGGACGCGAAAAGAGGAGAGCCGCGTGAATCCGCTACGTGTTGCTGTTATCGGCGCTGGTCACTTGGGCAAGATCCATGCACGTCTAATGGCGGCGCGAAAGGATGTCGAGTTTCTCGGCATCGTCGAACCGCTCGAAGCGCAGCGCCAACGCGTCTGCGAGGAATTTGGCGTACCAGGCTTCGCCGATGTGAATCAAATCATCGATCAGCTCCACGCCGCGATTGTCGTCACGCCTACCAAATATCATCATGCCGTGGCACTTCCGCTGCTCAAGCGTGGCATTCATTGTTTTATTGAAAAGCCGATCACCTATTCGTTGACGGACGCGGATGAATTGATCGCGACGGCGCGGCGGCGATCGTGTGTGTTGCAGATCGGACATGTGGAACGCTTCAATCCGGCCCTGATGGCGGTGCGAGACAAACTGGGACCCGCGCGTTATATCGAAGCGCAACGCACCAGTGGCTACACGTTTCGTTCGATCGATATCGGGGTCGTTCTCGATTTAATGATTCACGATATCGATATTGCTTTGTCGCTGGCCAAGAGCGAAGTCACGGAAGTCCGGGCCATCGGCACGCCCGTCCTTGGTCCCCAGGAGGACATGGCGCAAGCCCGCTTGGAATTCGCCAATGGCTGCGTGGCGAACCTCACCGCATCGAGGGCGAGCTTCGTGCAACAGCGCACGTTGCAAGTCTTCTCGTCGACCGCTTTCGCGTCGCTCGACTTGGGCAATCGCAAAGCGAAAGTCGTGCATGTAGGCGAACAAATCGCACGTGGCGAGATTGACGTTGAGCGCGCCTCGGCGGAGCAAGTTACCGCGATCAAGGAGCGGCTCTTTACCGATTTTCTGCCGTTGGAAGAAGTCGCCGTCCCAGAATCGAACGCCATCAGTGAAGAGCAGACTGATTTTGTCACCGCGATTCGCACCGGGCGCGATCCACTCGTGACAGGCGAACAAGGACGTGCCGCGCTCGAAGTCGCCTATCGGGTGCTGGAAGCGATGGGAATGCGATCAGCAACTTTGCCGGTCGTGCGTAAAGCGGCTTAGCTTCTTTTGCTGCTGACCGAGTGGCGCGCGTGAACTGCGTCCACGCCTGATCCGGCGCGCCTGGGGCGAATCTACGATGAACACTCGTGGTATAATCCACGTCATGTCGTCGCCATTGATCTATCTCGATTATCAAGCCACCACGCCGGTCGATCCGCGCGTGCTGGAGGCGATGCTGCCGTATTTCACGCAGCAATTTGGCAACGCCGGCAGCATCAGCCATGAGTTGGGCCGCGCCGCGCGGGACGCTGTGCAACTTGCGCGAGCAACCATCGCCAGTTCGCTGAGCGCCCAGCCCAATGAAATCGTCTTTACGAGCGGAGCGACGGAAAGCAACAACTTGGCGCTGCGCGGCGTCATGGAACGCACGCGGCGGCGTGGCAAGCATATTGTCAGCGTCGCCACCGAACACAAGGCAATTCTCGATCCGCTGGCACATCTCGCACGGCGCGATTGCGAAGTCACCTTGCTCCCCGTCGATGCCACAGGCTTGCTCAACCTCGAGCAACTTATCTCCGCGCTCCGTGATGATACGTGCCTGGTCAGTGTGATGCTTGCCAACAACGAGATTGGCACGATTCAACCGCTGGCGGAGGTCGGTCGCATATGTCGCGAGCGCGGAATGGTATTTCATACCGACGCAACGCAAGCGGTGGGCAAGTTGCCAATCGATGTCGAGTCGCTGTACGTCGATTTACTCAGCTTCTCTGCCCATAAGTTCTTTGGTCCCAAAGGCGTCGGCGGATTGTATATTCGACGTAGCGCGCCGCCTGTCAGGCTGGAATCACAGATCGACGGCGGGGGTCAAGAAGGTGGCCTGCGTAGTGGCACACTCAACGTTCCCGGTATTGTCGGCATGGCGAAGGCGTTGCAAATCGCAGTGGCGGAAATGGCAGAGGAAACGACTCGGCTGGCAAATTTGCGCGACACGCTATTTTCAAGACTACAGGACAAGATTCCCGAACTGCAAATCAATGGCCCGCCCCTCGATCAACGCGAACTGCGTTTGTCGCACAATCTCAACTGCACTTTTCCCGGCGTGCAAGGCGAAACGCTCATGCTGAGCATGCCGGAGCTGGCCTTATCCAGCGGCAGCGCTTGCACTTCTGCAAACCCCGAACCCAGTCACGTCCTCCAGGCGATTGGCCGGACACCGGATCAAACGCGAAGTAGCCTGCGCTTTGGGCTGGGGAGATTTACCACCGAGTCGGAAATTGAAAAAGCAGCGGAAATCGTCGTCGCCGCTGTGCGAAAACTACGACCTTCGGCCGGGTCGCAACCACAATCCAGCTAGGCATTTAGCGTTCGCCAGCCGATACAGAGTGAAATCGGCCTTTCCATCTGCCGATAGACTGCTATATTTAAAGCATAGTTGGTTGTGCAAAATCCAAATTAGGGGAAATGCGTCATGTTGCTTACATTAACGGAACGTGCCGCCACGGAAGTGAAGCGGGCGAAAGAGTCGAACAAGTTGGGCGATGATATGTTCCTGCGCGTTGGCATTTCTGCCGGCGGTTGCAGCGGCTTCAGCTATACGCTGGGATTCGATAAGAGCTTCGACGAAAAGACCGACAGCAAGTACGAGCAACACGGCGTGGAAGTGGTGGTCGACAAGAAGAGCGCGCTCTTCCTCGACGGCACCACGCTCGATTGGCTTGACGGCCTGGAACGTCGTGGCTTCTCGTTTGAGAATCCCAATGCGGTGAAATCGTGCGGTTGCGGCAGCTCGTTCCAAGCGTAAATCGCCGATAACCCCATTCGTCAAACTTGAATCAACGCAACCGGCACCGCATCTTAAGATGCGGTGCCGGTTTTTTTGTTGGTCTCACCGCGAATGAGGAAATACGTTTACTGTGCTCCAAGCAGATCGTCGGCAAACATGAAGAACCAATCTTCACCGGCCTCACCGAAGAGGGAATCGGTAGCTTCGTCGTCCACCACGGTTAGTTGATTCAATGCGGCGGCAAAATTCGGGTCGCTGATGCTTTGAATGCGGGAAGCGAGATCGACGTTTTGCTTCCAAGCCGTGAGCAGCGCCAGCAACGATTGTTCGTCACCATCGTGCGCTGTCGTGCCGCCGATCAGAATATCTTCCGACGCGCCACCTACGAGTAAATCCATTCCCAACCCACCGATGAGTATGTCGCGCCCCGACTGGCCATGGAGTTGATCGCTACCGGCGTTGCCAAGCAACACATCATCACCATCGCCACCTTGCATGCGATCGTTGCCTTCGCCGCCGTAGACCCGATCGTCACCGGCACCGCCTTCGAGGAAGTCATCCCCAGCATCGCCAAATAGGTAGTCGCGTCCTTCACCGCCCAGCAACGTATCCCCCACGGCACCGCCATAGAGTACGTCGTTGCCTGCGCCACCGTTGAAGTTCAACGCATTGTGAATATTTCGCCCGGCGATGAGCAAATCGTTCCCAGCCTGACCCGCAACGTGAATAGTAGCATCGTCGGCCAGCGCGAAGGGCCCCAACTGCTGACCATTAAGTCGCACGCGGACACCTGCGGTGTCAGCCAGCAGTAAAATCTGATCGTTGCCTGCTGTGCCACCCACGAATAAGTCACCATCGATCAGACCGCTGCGCAGCACGTCGACCGATCCATGATAGGTTGGTCCCGCCACACCGCTGGGAGCGATCGCTGTGACGCGGAGCGCCGGCGCGCCGGCATTGCCAAACGTCACCGGCACATGCACACCTTGGCCGGTAAGGTCGCTGGCTTGAGCGTCAATCGAGCCATCGCCGTTGATATCGATTTCAAACACGGCTCCCGGCACGCTCTGCCCCGTGGCCGGATCGACCGTTTGCAAGAACAACGTAGTTTCGTGACCGACCACAATGGTGCTGCCGATCGTGACCACGGTTTGTGGCGAGTTACCACGCACGGTGCCACCGGGCTCAGGCATGCCGCCGGAGAGACTCAAAAGCGAAAGGTCAACGTTTTCAATCAGTTGTCGCGCCAGTGGCGATAGCGCATT
>JBGSHH010000528.1:0-15295 GCA_041752355.1 Pirellulaceae bacterium
CACGGTTTGGTTTCTGGCATGACCTCCTGCCAATGGTGCTCAAGCAACAGGTTAAAATCGATCTCAGAGAGGCTAGTTGCGGCTTGCGCCTCATAATCGCGCTCGATACGGCCCACGGTGCGTTCGACGTGAGATCGTAAGATGGCAACTTCCGCTTCAAGTCGCGCGCCACGCAATAATTGCATATCGCGCCAAGCACACCAAATTGTCAGCGCTGACAAGAATCCGAGCGCCACGCAAATGCAGAGAAAAGCAGCAACTGCGGTTCGAGAGAGCGATCTGCGCGAGGGTCGAATCATCTCGTTCTGGTCGCAACGGATGCGATTTCCGCGAGCAAGTACTGTACCCAAGTACTGTACCACAGATGCCTCGACCTAAACCGCATGAAATCCGTGAGGTAAGAATCGACGCATCTATGTCATTACGACTTGCCAAGCATGACAATTTGACGCACCTAGATTGTATCAAATCGTCGAACCACGCGAAAGTTTCACAACTAGCCTGGGGTCGCGGAGTCAGTCGTCAAAGCACGCTTGCCTTTCGCCCTGCCTGCGGGACGACTCCTGATGCATTGTCACAGCCAATCGATGGGCACTCTGTTATTTGTTCTTCAAGACAAATTGTGTCGAGAATTGGCACCTAAGTTGCAACTGGACTGGGAGCCAGTGCACATGCTGCCGGGCGGATGCACGTGTGGCTGGGTGTGCCAGAGGCCGCAGTGCTAGCCTGACACGCCGCTGATAATATCGCCCCTGGTTGGCAATTCTGTTTCGCATGGAATAGTTCGGAGTTCGCATCCGGCGATCAAAACGAAATCCTCTGCTGCGCTCGCGTTAATCATCTTTGCTAGATCTGCCAGCGGCTTAGGGGGAGTGTGGTTACTCATGTTCAACGCCGCTCGCTGGTTCGCCGATTCCCCACCCCATAAAAGCAAGCCAACCACATGACCGCCTTAGTTGAAACTATGGAAAGCCAGAATGCGTGGTATGCTGAAGCACAGCTGCGAAAATACGCGCGTGACACGTCCAGCGTCTCGCCTGCGTGGCGGCGGTGGTTCGACGAACGTACCGCAACTAGCGCACATCCGCCCCGCCTACACAAACGAAGCGTATTCAATCCCGCCCCGCTGCGCTATGGCGCACCTGGACCACAACCTAGTGAGGCAATGGAGTTGCAGGAGCGGGTGGACAACCTAATTCACATCTTTCGTGAATTTGGACATTTGGGAGCCAAACTCGATCCGCTGGGCATCGTCCAGCGCGATCCGGAGGAATTGACCCTAGGCTTTCACGGTATCACACCGGCAGATATCGAGCGCGAATGTTCCACACGGTACTTGGGCGGACATAAGGTACTTACCGTTGGCGAAATCGAGCGGCATTTGCGGGAGTCCTATTGCGGCTACTTCAGCGCGCAATTCACCCACCTGGCCGATCGTGAGCAACGGGAATGGATTCGTGAACGTCTTGAAGCAACGGATCAACGCAGTTTAACGAAAGATCAGCAACTACGCATTCTCGCAAAACTAACAGATGCAGAGGTTTTTGAAACGTTCGTCCGTCAGAAGTACGTGGGTTCTAAGGCCTTCTCCTTGGCAGGCACCGAAAGCCTGGTGCCATTGCTCGACATAGCGATTGAGCGCGCGGCCGAGAGTGGGATCGACGAAATCGTGATCGGTATGGCCCACCGCGGCCGACTGAATGTCTTGGCGAATATTATCGGAAAACGACCGTTGGAAATCTTTCAGGAGTTCCACGATCCGCGGCCAGAATTGCATCGAGGCCGGGGTGACGTGAAATACCACTTGGGGGCAAGTGGCGATTGCGCAACAACATCTGGAACCAAACTGCACCTTTCGCTTTGTTTCAATCCAAGTCATCTTGAATTCGTGGATGCGATTGCGTTGGGACGGATGCGTGCCAAGCAGGATCGCATCGGTGACCGCGAACGGAAGCATGGCATGGTCATCCTTGTTCACGGCGATGCGGCCTTTGCTGGCGCAGGTATAGCCCAGGAAGCCTTAAATCTTGGTCAGCTTCCTCCCTACAGAACTGGCGGTGTGCTGCATGTCGTCGTCAACAATCAAGTTGGTTTCACCACAACCCCCGCGGAAGGCCGCGCGACAATTCATCCTAGCGATGTGGCGCGTGCATCGCAAATTCCGATCTTTCATGTCAATGGTGACCAGCCGGACGCAATTGCGAAAGTTGTCGGTTGGGCGATGGACTTTCGCGAACGTTTCCAACACGACGTCGTCATCGATATGTTCTGTTATCGTCGCTGGGGACACAATGAAGGAGATGAACCCCGCTTTACCCAGCCGCTGATGTATGACGCGATTGATGAGCGGAAGTCCGTGCGGACTTCGTATCTAAATGACCTTCGGCAGCGCAATCTTGTCACGCGCAAAGCGGCAGATGAGATCGTGAAGCAACGATACGAGCAATTACGCACTGAGTTTGAGCTTGCACAAAAGAAAGAAGTCATCGTCGTCGAGCAACGATTCAGCGGAGTATGGCGAGCCTATTTCGGTGGGTGACGAACCACGGGATGATGATCCTGTCACAAGCGTGGATCGCGATCTGCTTCGCGACGTACTTTTAAAGTGCGCAACCGTACCAAAAGAATTTCGCCCGCACGAGAAGCTTGCGCGCGGCATGCGCGATCGGCGACGGATGGCCAAGGGTGAGATACCACTTGACTGGGCGGCGGCTGAAGCCTTGGCCATTTCCACACTGGCGATCGAAGGGCATCCAGTGCGGTTATCTGGACAGGACTCCGAGCGCGGCACGTTTAGTCAACGACACGCAGTGCTGCACGACAGCGCAACCGGGGCGACGCATTCGATCTTTCGGAACTTAGCCGAAGACCAAGCTCAGGTCTCCATTCTCAACACACCTCTATGCGAAGCGGGTGCATTGAGTTTTGAGTACGGCTATAGTTTGGACTACCCGTCGGCGCTCGTTGCCTGGGAGGCGCAGTATGGCGATTTTGCCAATGCCGCGCAAGTGATAATCGATCAGTTTCTGGCGAGCGCGGAAGATAAATGGCGGCGTTTAAGCGGTTTAGTTCTACTATTGCCACATGGTTTCGAGGGGGCGGGTCAGGAACCCGACGCACGCGACGCTCGTGCCTCAACAATTGGTTTTGGTATCGCTTTTGCACTCGAACCGAGGTGGACAATCGGCAAGGAAAGAACCCATGTACCTGTTGACCCACGATCGGCTTGATGAGTTGCTTAAACATCATTCGCCGTTCAGTATCTCGTTGTATATGCCGACGATGCGTTCTGGGCGCGAGCGACGACAAGATGACATTCGATTCAAGAATCTCGTTCAACAAGCGCACGATCGTTTACATCACATCAAGGAGGTGACGGTCGCGCCGGAAGCGATGTTGCAGTTGCTCATCGATCTGCCGCAGCATGCTTCATTCTGGGAAAGTCGCGGCGATGGTTTGGCGTGCTTCTGTGCTCCCGATTATTTCGCGGCCTATCGTCTGCCCCTGGCGTTTACAGAACAACTCTTTGTTAGCAATAGCTTTCACATTCGACCATTGCTGCCGCTTTTGAGAACCAATTCCAGATTATTTATACTGTCGCTGTCGCTCAATTCCGCGCGACTCTATGAAGCCACTCAATTCTCCGTTCGCGAAATCGAACTGCCGCAAGTTCCTCGTTCGGAGATCGAGATCGATGGGGATGAGCAATCACTGCAATTTCATAGTCATCAGGCACGGCCCCAAGGTAGAGAGGGGACCAAGGAAGCGATCTATCATGGGCAAGGGGGTAGTTCGGACCAAATCAAGACCGACGCGCTGCAATTCTTTCAACGGGTGAACAAGGTTGTCTTTCCAATACTTAGCGGACAGCGCGCGCCACTCGTGCTCGCGTGTGTTGGGTATCTCGCCTCATTGTATGAATCGACAAACAGCTATCGCTACTTAATCAAAGGCAAAGTCCCGGGAAGCCCCCAGCGATGGGACGAAAATGAACTACGCGACCATGCATGGAGCTTAGTCGAAACCTATTTTCAACAGCAGCAACAAAAAGCTTGGAACGATTATCAATCCGCCAGAGGGGACCGAGTGTCGCAAGACCTGCGCGAAATCCTGGTGGCTGCTGATCAGGGTCGAATAAAGTCACTCTTTCTCGCCGCCGGAGAAGAGCGTTGGGGACAATACGATCCGACTTTCGACGCAGTGCTAGTGACGCTCCGTAATCCGCAGGAGGGCGAAGAACTGCTGGGATACGCTGCATCACGAACGCTTTCCCAGGGAGGCGATGTTTTCGTCATGGACACGTTGCCGGACACGGTCTCACCAATCGCCGCGGCCTTGCGCCATTAATAGTGCACGCGGTTGAGCATCAGGGAGAGGCTCGTCATTCTCTTAATGGGCAGATGCGACCTTGTCCTGGCCTTCTCAAGAACGCGGACAACGGGCTTTTGAGATGCTGTTTCCAACCTGTTAGAAAAAAAGGGACGAGCGAAACATCGCTCGTCCCTCGAAATCTCATTTCCAGAGATCGTAATCGGCTATTTGGTATTCTCGCGATGATCGCTCAGTTCCGACCGGCTGATTTCGCCGTTCTTATCTTGGTCGATCTTGCGAAGCCGATCGTAAGCTTGCTGCAACTCATTGAGTTCCAATTGGCCATTGTCCACATCGACGACCCAGAATGCGACGGCTTGTGCAGGTTGCTGATTGCGGTTGGTGTCACGCGTCGTTTTGTCACCTCGCGGACGATAGTCAAAATCTCCGGCATAATGTTGAATTTCGCGACGTGTCAGGTAACGATCGTCGTTACGATCGATCGACTCGAAATCATCATACATTCGGCTGGGTAGTTCACTACGAACAAGATAGCCATCGTCATTTTTATCATGGCGGCGTATGAACTCGCTCGAGCCATTCGTGATGATCGCGTCCCGCTGCTCATTGGGATTCTCTTCGAACCACGAATTCCACCACTGGTTCCAGCTGCGATCGTTGCTGTTATCGGAAGCGTATCGATCGTCATCGTTGCGAATGGTACGGCGGCTTTCATCACGCAACATATCGCCATGTTGACGCAATTCCTCGCGATCCAAGTATCCGTCGCTATCTCGATCGACACGGGCGAAGTCATCGCGCATGCGAGCGGGTAGTTCGCTCCGAGAAAGTGTGTCGTTGTCATTGCGGTCATACAACCGCAACAGTCGATGTGCACCGCCCTGTGAGCCTTCTGCATTTTGCCCGCGCTGGGCATCATCCGACCACCAGGAGCTCCACCATTGCGACCAGGTCTGATCGTCTTGGTTGTCCGTGGAAGAGGTGCGCCCCGCATATTGATTGCGATCGCTGACACTTCGCTGATTGTTGTATACCTGAGCACCTAGCTGGCTGATTTCACGAACGCTGAGATAGTTGTTGTCATCATCATCAGCATTCTCAAACTCAGCGCGCATTTGCTGCGGAAGCTCCTGACGGCTGAGATAATTGTCGTCATTCTTATCGTATTGTTTGAGAAACGCATGCGCGCCTCTTTCGACTCCTTCGCGGACCGTGCGTCGGTTATCGCGTTCGCGTTTCCACCAAACTTGCCACCAGTGGGCTATGTTTTGCCCCACCTTGTCGACATCGATGGTACCTTCGCCTCGAAGATCAAGGTCGTTTGCATCAGCGTCATATCGTGCTTCGAAGTCGCCTCCGCTCGCCCAGCCTTCATCGTTGCCACGTCGGAACTGCACTTCTTCGTCGGCATCAATGGAAAAGCGATCCGTGCGATCGTCGTAGCGGATGCGAATATCATCATCTTGTTTCGTACTTCGGTCGGCGGCGGACCTCCTTTCCGTCGTGCCATTTTCCCCATTGCGGTTGCTCGTATTGGTTGTTGAACTCTGTGCTTGAACATAGCTCGCGAGCGAAAGGGCAACCACTGCCGCACCTCCGAGAGTGCACCCAAACCATTTCATAATTCTTCTCCTTACATTGAAATAGACTTTTTCCCTTCCGAAGCGCAAATGAGACGGAAAACCGACGTAGCTTCCAGACGCTCCGATTCGACCTCTAGGGCCTGCCTCTGCGAATCGCATACCACCTTGGACTTACTCGCGATATGTGGGCACGTTCATCGTTTTTCCGGGGGAGACTGTCCGTGCGACGGGTGGAGTAGTGATTCTGTGCGTCACATCGACGCACCTGCGCGCAGTATTGTCGTGGTTGTCGTGTCGCGATCGCTTCGATGCATCCCGGAATCACCAAGTCTCAAACCGGCGCGCCAGTTGCGACCACGAGTATTGGGTGCACATTCTTCTAATGGCAGCTGATCCTCAAGTGACAGGAGTCTTTTAAAGTGAATCAACAAACCTCTCGCCACTCATCAACGATACTTTCCGTTACCAACGGTGTACTTGGGCTGTTGCTGGCAGGAATGCTTAGCGCTTTCCTTTATATTGAATTTCTCTATGAACCAAACGTCGAACCGGCGGACATAAAGCCCTATGTCCAGGAGGTCAGGCAGCGATTAGACGACCATGCCGATGTGATTTCCGAGGAAGCGGCTTTGCTGGTTTCCGACACTTGGCCGCCACTGAGCGATGCCTTCTATCAGCAGACCACAGAGGACTATCCACTCATTTTGCAGACGCTTCAGACGCAGAGCGACGAGTACTTGGCCAATTCGCAAGAGATGCTCGTGGCAAAAGTCCAGGCGAAGTACAAAGACTACTTACAGGCCCATCGCGTCGTGCTGGAGGAAGAATTCCCCGAGCATGCTAGCAAAGAAAAAGTGGAGCGAGTGCTCGCAGAATTCGAGCAAACCTTCGATCGGCTGTCTCAGCGATATTACGTTGACGAGTTTCAGCGAGAGACCAATCGCACGAAGCTGCTATGGAACAAATTCGAACCAGTAGCGCAACCGGGCCCCAACGATCCATCGCTAGGCGAACAACTTGCTGACTACACGGCGGATTGGACCATCATCGCCTTGGCAGAAGAGAGCGAAGTTGAATCCGGGGAGCCTTCCCCTGGCGACGACCAAGCTCAAACGGTGAGACCTGAAGAACCCTAAAGTGAGAACACTTTGTGAACTCAATAAATCTCGATTACAAGGAAAGAGCCTTATCATGCCCACTGAACATCAAAATACTAGCCGTCAATATGATTCCCCTCATGAATCGAACGCCACTAAAACGCAGGTCCAGCTTTCCGCTTGTTTGGCGATTGCTTTGGCGGTGGCATTCGTCGGAATTCTGGGCTATGAGTATTATCGCATTCGTGCGAGCCTAGCACCGGACAAGATCGGAGATCGAGTTGAAGCTGCCATTAGCGAGAATTATCCCGAGTTTCGAGAGAAACTTGTCGCGAACATTAAAGAACAAGCTCCGGAGATTGCGGAACAAGTGAGTACCGAGGCACTCGCAGCAACGCCCCGGGCTCGCCAGAAACTCGAACAGTTCACCGCCCGGCAGATTGATCGCGCGATTGCCGAAGGAACGACACTTAGCGCCGAACAATTTCGCGAAGTGCTGCGGCAGAATCACGAGCAGATAGCAAAGACCTTTGAGAAAATCGAAACGGCACCCAAAGAGGCACATGAATTGGTATTGGCCATGGAGCAAGATATCGAGCAAGCACTGGAAATCGATGTGCAGACACAAGCCAAGAGAGTATTGGCAGCTCATCGGAATCTAAATGACGAGCTTGAAAAGCTGTCGGATCCCAACGCACAACTTGAGCCAGACGAACTACTGGAGCTTAGGATCGTGCGAATCCTCCGTGCTATGCAACTGGCCGAAGACTCCCAAGTGGCCTCATTTGCTGGGCCGAACTAGCATTCATCACCCCACTGCCTCGATATCATCTGCAACACCGCTTGAAATACAATGGTGGTGACGAGGTACGCGACGGGGCGAAGGGCGCGGAGCCATTCCTGGTCTCATGGTGGTGACGAGGTACGCGACGGGGCGAAGGGCGCGGAGCCATTCCTGGTCTCGGGAATCGCGTGGCGCAAGACGACCGTATTCTCGCGTCACACGCTGCGGAAGAAGTTCCGCACGGCTTGCAAGGTGCTGGGGACGGATCGGCTCATCGGGCTAACGATCCATCAGGGGCGGCACACGTTGATCAGCCACGCGTTGGCGGGCGGACGCACCTTGGCGGAAGGGCGGGATGCCGCCGGGCACGCAAATGTGAGCATCACCAGCACGTATCTGCACGTGGCGGTGGAGGATGAGGGGGTGGGGAATTTGTTTGAGTAGGCTATAGTAACTAAAACGGCGGCTCTCAACACCGGCGCGCACTTGTGGCCCCAACATGCCCGCATTAAATCTCCAGACTGAGCTGACGCCGCAGCCGTTCGCAGAAACAGGTCGTCCCGCGATCGGATTCCAGAGGGAGGATGGTCAAGTCCTCGCTCTCTGTACCGACTTTGAGCTTCTGTATTGGCCCGGTCGTGCTATCTACGAAGGGCATCGACTGCGATACCGCATCAGCCTCTACTCCCGGCACTTCGGCCGGCTCCTTGGTCTCTTCGACGAGGCACGCTTCCCGATCAACGATGTCGCCTTTCATCCAACGGCCCCAATGATAGCGATTGGAACGGGCTCCTACGATGGCGGTTACATGTTCGAGGGCGATCTCTGGATATGGAATTGGGAGACAGGTGAGACGCGCAATCTGCTCGCGGAATCCAGAGATGTCGTTCAGTGTCGCTTCGTTGACGAGAACCGTCTGGCCGTGACTCTTCGCCCCCGATTCGAAGAGGAGTTTGAGGGTGAAGAAAATGACGCATTTGATACATGCGTCGGATTGATCATCGACGATTTTCGGGATGCGTCTAATACTGGCTACAAGTTGCCTCAAGGCGAAGGCGATCGGCGGCTTATCAACCTCGTGCCGTTGGACCCCATGAGCCTCGGATTTCCAGCGCCACCAATGCACTTCAATGAGCGACGTCAACGATTCGACGCGGTGCTCGGCGATTCAGCCAATTATGAAGAGCGGGCGAGAGCCTGGGATGTCCATTGGCTCACAAATGAACGAATTGCACTGGTGCATGACAACTGCCATGTTGAGGTGTGGAATGTCAATGGAGAGCGAGAAGTCAAACAGGCTGGCGAAGGTTTCGGCGTCCAAATCGTCGGCGGCACCAATGGACCGTTGATTCACGTGATCCGACGAGCTAACTACCTTGAGAAAACAAGTGATCGGTCTACGTTGTATCGACTTGTCTCGACGGGACTCGAGAAGATTCGCAGCTTCGACAGAGCCATCGTGCTCTCAACAGATGACAAGGGCAATCTACTTTGCCGTGATCCAGGCGACCTGCAGCGTAAGCGTGCCCGCCTGGACCAAGTGTTTTCAGGCGAACTGACCCGGGTATTTGCTGGCGACCTGGGGCACTACGATTGCTTCAATCACTTCATACGTTTAGATGGTGGTGACGGGCTCTATTTCCTTCAAGGGACTCCGGCATCGTCACACGAGCATAAGCGACTGTGCCGTTTCAACCCCGACGGCTCAACGACTTTCGTATTGGAATGGGATGACGCCGAGTCGCACCTGATGCATGGCTCCGGATGCTGGGGACCTAACGGTTCGCTACTGCGCTCGTTCTCCGTCTATGATCCACGTCCTGGTCAAGCCTCAATTAAAATACAGAGATGCGACGTTGCGACAGGCAGGGCACTATGGACGACGGAAGTTTCGGCGATTGTCACGTCAATGGTGATGATCGGCGAGGATGCTCTTGCTTACGTTCTGACCGATGGCAAACTTGGCTTACTTAGCGTCGCAGATGGACGAGTTCAGTTCCAGGCCGGAGTGAAGGTTGGGGATGCACCTTCGGTTGCGACCGCACTCGCGGCAAACGGATCGCGTTTGGCTGTTGGGACGATTGATGCCCGGCTCCTTTTGTACGCTATAGAGTTCAAATGTCACGGTTGGAAAATCTCTCGAACTAGACGTCTGCACTTGCACCTCAGATGCATGAGGATGAAGAAGCCACACTCCAGCAGAATGGTGCATTTGACCGAAAAACCGACCGAGCTCGCCGCCCGCCCCAAGCAGTATTCATCCCAGTCTGGCGAGAACGTGCTCCATCTGGTTGGCGGCAGCGGCTCGACCTTGATCGCTGCGGAGCAGAACGCCCGCCATGCCTTTCTGATGGAACTCGATCCGCCCTATTGCGATGTGATCGTCCAGCGCTATGAGCAATTCATGGATATTGAAATAGGAGGTTGATGGCGATTGACTCTGCGATCACGCCATTGGTTGGGGGGACTGTGCAGCGAATAGTTACCCCGTCGTGGTGAGAAATGCGGTTAAGCGCGAAGGGTGTTCCACGCCTTGGAGGAATACCGTAGACGTAGACAATTAACGGCCTCACCCATGACATGGTGATCTAAACACAAGTGCAAGTTCGTTTCTTGACTCACACCAGCGTCTACATCTACGGTATTGCGGGACTTGACGTCTCGTCAATATCGAAGGCTACGTCGATTCGCTCCAAAGCCTAGCGAGTCAGGCGCTACAGACTCAGGGGCTCGCCGGCGAGTTGGCGCTCGTGGCGAGTGAGTTCGTACATGGCGTGAATGAGGGCGATGTCGGCGTCGCGCTGTCGGACGTTGCGGCGGGCGAACATGCGCTTTTGCGTTTCGACCATGATCTCTGGAGTCAACTCCGTCACTTGTCCGAAGCTACGAGCGTAATTCACAAAGCTCGGCGCGTTGGTGGTGACAAAGCCATACAGCATGCTGCAGGCGCCGATCACCTTGCCTGTGAAGATACTGGTGTTGATCGCCGATTTGGAATAGTCGCCGATGACGCAGCCCATGAATTGCATGTCGGTGGCGACGTTCTCGCCGCGATAGTCCATCTTCACCTTGCCATAGGTGTTCTTCAAATCGCTGTTGCAAGTGCCGGCTCCCAAGTTGATCCAGCTCCCCAGGTAGCTATGCCCCAGGAAGCCGTGATGCTGCTTATTGGAATAGGGCTCGATGATCGACGCCTCCACTTCGCCGCCTATCTTGACCGTATGTCCCACCGAGACACAGTCCTTAATCGAGGAATGCTCGATCACCTTGGCTTTGGGGCCGAGATAGGCGGGACCGCGCAAGAAACAATGGGGGCCAATCGTCGCGCCGGCGTCGAGCAAGATCGGTCCCTGAGAAGCATCGCTGACGACGTACTGTCCGAGTTTGGCCCCTTCGGCGACAAAAACGCCATCGGCGATTTCTTGATAGACGCTACTGGCCAGGCGTTGCTGCAAGTTCTCACTGAGAATTTGCATGTTCCAGCGCACGACGTCGTGGGGATAACGAAACAGCGGTAGATCGACCTCGTGTCGCGGCAAGCGATCGACGCCGGCGAGCTTCAGTTGATCGGCCAGTTGCGCCGGATCGGTGCTGGTCAGCCAGGCGTCGGTGGTGAGCGTGGCGGCGGCCAGTTCGTTCTGCCAATAGAATGCACCGGAGGTATGCGTCTCGCTCAGTTGTTTGAGCGTTCGCAGTACCGTGGCGGAGGGAACCAGCCGCGCATTGACTAACAGCAACTTGCCCACACCGGCGCGTGGCGCGACAAACTCCGGAAAATCGAGCTTTTGCAGGGCCGCCAAGTGGGGGCGAACCACAGCACGCAGCGGTTGTTGCCAGGTGCTGAGCCAATCGAGCAAGCGATAGCTGCCGCAGGTCACGGCGTATGCCGGGCGCGACAGCGTAATGGGATGCAGTCGCGCCACCTGCTCGTCTTCAAACAGGACGATGCTCATACGCCAGGCCTCCTGCCAGTAATGCGTCTCTTACGTGGGGCTGCCAGCCTGCCGGGTTGGCAAAACGCTATTTCGGTTTTGCGAACACAAACTCCATCGCTTCCGGGGTGCGGGCGTTATATCGGGCGTTGAAATCCTCGTCGCTCATCACCAAGAGGAGAACCCCTTCGACCACCCCGACAATTGCCCCGATGCCAAAACAGCATGACAGTAGCAAGCAAATCAGGCCCGCGGTCGTTGAACCGAGGTAGAAGTGATGCGCCCCAAAGCCTCCCAACAGAATTCCGAGTACGCCTGCGACAGTTTTGTTCTTATCACGGCCACCAGTAGACATAATCAGTGATCTCCCAAATGCTTGGCGGCGACGAGGTTGGACAATTCACCATCCAAAATACCGACGCCATCGTCCAAGGCGAATCCAGCGAAGACAAGTATCGGTGTTTTCCGGGGTTAGCGTCAAGTCACGAAAGAGTTAATGTCGTCGAAGTTTCCCCAAGCTGACGCCGCGTATCGAGTTTCGAACCGCTTATAGCCGCCGTCCTACCCTTTTGTGCAGCAAAAGGATGCACGTTTTGTTCGTCCACTCGGCGCGATTATTTGCGTCGCTGGGGAATAATCGGCAAATCGATCCGCGAATAGAGGCGCAACAAGATGCAGGCGAGTGCCGATGAAGTTAACGGGGCGCCGAAATTCTGCGGTTCCCACCCGTTAGAGCTATCGTTCACGCCAAGTTCCTGCGGGTTTTACGGCGGTTCTTTCTTGTGTTTGCGTGACAATCAGTTAATTTAGTAGCTGCCTGCGGATGCGATTTACACTGCGTTCTCCCTAAGGCTAATTCCGTAGGCAAAATTCCATCTGGTCATCGGAGCTCTGTGCCATGTCGATGCCGACACCGAATCCCAATCGTCCCCAACCTCAAGCCAAGCCGGCAGGTCGCCCTGTTGCCGCAGCTCCTCAACCTGCTGGTCAGCAAGCGATGGCCGCTAAGAGCGCCGCTGCTAGCAACTCAGGCGACGATGATGAAGACATGGAGGATGAGGAGCCGGGGCCGAGCAATCGCAATATAATGATGGCGGTGCCGAGTTGGGGCGTGAGCCTCGTCGTGCATGTGATCGCCATTGTGATCCTGGGTTTGGCGACGTTCCAACTTGCGGATGACCTGCCCCCTAATTTGCTGACGGCCAAGCCTGTCGATCCTGAAACGGAAGAGATCGAGGAGTTCACGCCGGAGAAGATTGAAAATATCGACGTGACGGCGGAAGTGACCGATCCCAACGCTCAGCCCACCGAAATGACGCAGGATGTCGTCGTGCCGCAGACCGATGTGGTTTCGACGGCGACCGATGTGGATGCCGCCGCTGTCCAAGTGGAACTCAGCGACTTCGGCGAGACGACTGCTCCCCGCAACGATTTGGCCAAGACGATTGGCGCGCTCGGTGGCACCGGCCTCGATGGTCGTGGCGCTGCGCAGCGTGGCGCGATGGTGAAAGCCAATGGCGGTAGTGCAGGTAGCGAAGCAGCAGTGGCCGCAGCGCTCAAGTGGCTCGCTTTGCATCAACGCCCCGATGGTAGCTGGAGCTTCGATCATCGCAATGGTCCTTGCAAAACCAACCCCGGCAGCTTGGCCGATGGTTTGAACGGTGCCACAGGCATGGCGCTGCTGCCGTTTTTGGGTGCCGGTCAAACGCATAAAGAAGGCGATTACAAGCGGACCGTCCAAGGTGGCTTGGCCTACCTGGTGCGGAGCATGAAGATCAAGAACGGCAACATGGGCGACCTGATGGACGGCGGCACCATGTACACGCATGGCATCTGCTCGATCGTGCTGTGCGAAGCCTACGCCATGACGAACGACAAAGACCTGATGGTGCCCGCTCAGGCGGCCATCAACTTCATTGTGTACGCTCAAGACCCGGTCGGTGGTGGCTGGCGTTATAGCCCCAAGCAGCCAGGCGATACTTCGGCGGTAGGTTGGCAGTTGATGGCGCTTAAATCGGGCCACATGGCGTACTTGAACGTGCCGCCTGCGACCATCAAGGGTGCTTCGCAGTTTTTAGATTCCGTCCAAGCTGATAGCGGCTCGGCCTATGGTTACACCAATCCTGGCAACGCGATTGGCACCACTTCGGTCGGTCTGTTGTGCCGCATGTACTTGGGTTGGAAGAAAGACAATGGCGCTTTGGAGCGTGGTGCCCAGCGTCTAAGCGAAACTGGCCCATCCAAAGGCAACATGTACTACAACTACTATGCGACGCAGATCATGCGTCACATGGAAGGGGACAAGTGGAAGAAGTGGAACGACGTGATGCGTGATCAGTACGTGAATAGCCAAGCCAAAGACGGCGCTGAAAAAGGAAGCTGGTACATTCCCGGCGATCACGGCTCGGAACGCGGCGGACGCATCTACTGCACTTCGATGGCGACGATGGTATTGGAAGTTTACTACCGCCACATGCCGATTTACGGCAAGGCCGCCGCGGAAGACGACTTCCCACTGTAGTCCTTTGTCATTGTTGATTGTCGTTGTTCGGCCATGATCTTCGCGAAGATCATGGCCGAAGTTCGTTAACGAGGATGCCGTGGCCGCTACGATTCAACTCCGTGAATTCGCGTCCGCCCGCTCCGGCGATAAGGGGAATCACGCCAATATCGCGGTCATCGCACATACGCCGGACGACTACGACTATTTGGTCCAAACGTTGACGGAGCAGCGTGTCGCGGAGTTCTTCGCGGCTTTGAATGTGACGCGCGTAGAGCGCTTCGAGCTTCCCAATCTTGGAGCACTCAACTTTGTGCTGTACGATGTCTTAGCTGGCGGGGCCAGTCGCTCGCTTCGCATTGATACTCAAGGTAAGCTGCTGGGGACGGCGATTCTCGAGCTGCCGTTGCCTGCCAAAACGAACATTTGACATCCGCCTTTGGAAGTCTGCTCCCATGCCTCGTTACCTGCAAATCAAGGTGCATGCTCCCAGTGGCACGATCATTCTTAATCGCCCCGACAAGCGGAACGCTTTGTCGCGCGAGCTACTAGATGAGTTGTTGCAAGCGTTCAGCGACTTGCATCAGGAGAAGAAGGTGCGAGCGGTCATTCTCACTGGCGCTGGCACGGTCTTTTGCGCAGGCATGGATCTGGCCGAGATGCGCGCCACCGCGCAAACGGAAGATGCGCACGAGCAGTGGTTCCACGATGCCGCAC
Source organism: Pirellulaceae bacterium (assembly GCA_041752355.1). Lineage (GTDB taxonomy): Bacteria > Planctomycetota > Planctomycetia > Pirellulales > Pirellulaceae > JAEZGD01. The sequence continues at coordinate 14,946 of JBGSHH010000528.1, forward strand.
AGTACAAGGAATTACTGGAAACGATGCTCCGCTTTCCCAAGCCGATCATCGCGGCGGTTAACGGGCCCGCCATCGCTGGCGGTTGCGGATTGGTGTTGGCGAGCGACTTAGTCCTTTCGGCCAAGAACGCCACGTTTGGCTTGCCTGAGCCGCGACGCGGGCTGGTGGCGGGGCTGGTATCGCCACTGCTGGCGTTTCGCGTGGGGGGTAGTCAAGCAGCGCGCTTGCTATATACCGCCGAACCGATCGACGCCTTGGAGGCCCATCGCATTGGCCTGGCGCATGAACTCGTGGAACACGATGCCGCTTGGGCGCGCGCCCATGAACTGGCGGGGCAGATCGCCCGTAGC
>JBGSHH010000529.1:0-14384 GCA_041752355.1 Pirellulaceae bacterium
GTAGTCCACGCCGTAAACGATGGTCACTAGCTGTTTGCCCCGCATTGGCGGGGTGAGTGGCTAAGCGAAAGTGATAAGTGACCCACCTGGGGAGTACGGTCGCAAGATTGAAACTCAAAGGAATTGACGGGGCCCGCACAAGCGGTGGAGCATGTGGTTTAATTCGATGATACGCGAGGAACCTTACCAGGGCTTAAATGTAGATTGACAGGACTGGAAACAGTTTTTTCTTCGGACGCTCCGCCTGCGCCTGCCGCAGCCACGGAAGCTCCCGCTGCTGCTCCGGTAGTGGCTGTGGAAGCTGCTCCTCGGGCGACCACGGTCTCGGTGAATACGCGCACCGCTCGCGTGCGTGTTTTCGGCCGTCGCAGCCGCTAGTCAACCCACGCCTGATAGCGTTAATGGACTAACAAACGGAGCGGGGCGAGTCGCCATGACTCGCCCCGCTTTTTTTCTGCCTAGGTCCGTGACCTTGGCGTCTAAGGGTGACTGGCACCTAGGCACCATCGAATTCACAAATTGCGTACAACCACGGAGGGTCTCGCCGCACGCAGTCGCGCTATGCCGTTCTCGGTGATCAACGAACCGGTTACGTCCACCGACTCCAAACCAGGAATGTCAATGAGAGCGTCCACGCACGCGTCGGTTAGTCCGGTGTGCGACAGCCACAGGTGGCGTACCTTGCCGAGCGACTTGAGATGCGACAACTGATCATCTCTTACATCGCTTAATGAAAAAACAATTACGTCCACCGATTCCAGGCCACTTAAGTTCTGGAGTGATTCATCCGTCACGCGTGCTTCTTTGAAGTCCAAGACGGCGAACTCACGAAACTTGGCGATGCTGGGAGAAACGACGGGATCATGGAACGACGCTTGGATGGAATTCCCCGACCCGAAACGGACGGAGTACGCGCCCAGTGAGATGAGATCCGCACGAATCGCCATTTGTCGGCGATATTCTACGGTCACATACAGCAACAGGGCCAACGCGATTGATGCGGCCGTGACGGCTCCAAACATTCTGCGCAACGAGAAACGCATGAATCGTCTCGACGAGTTACAGCGTTCACACGGCGATCGCGTGAGAGCTCGAGTGGATGATCGACGCTCGGATGTAACGCTTAGTGTACGCCCCGCTGGCGCGAGATTCTATCGGATTCCTTGTCGGAGCCTACAAGTCACTTCGCGCTCCTGATCACGGGAAAGACCGCTACGGCGAAGGGCGATATTCGGGCTCGGCGGCGTTGCGGTTCTGTGAAGAGTGGCTGGGACCGGTCGCGTTCACCAGCGCGTTAAAAACGCACTCGGTCGCCAGCCTACAGCCGGAGGTTGCCAGCACGGCTGCTAGCAAGAGTGTGGTGGAGAAGCAACGCATCATCGGCTCCTGGGATACGCTCTTTATCGTCCATGGGAGGACGCTCGCAACACAGTCGTTGTCCGCTCCGCGAACGAAACGTCCGGCAAACTGGCTTACTCCACGACTCGCGAACGAGGTCTTCTCTAAGACATTTCGTTCGCGGCGCAAACAACGACGAAGCGTTACTGCCCCAACACGTACGCGAAAATCAGCGGGGCGACGATCGAAGCATCCGAGTTGATCATGAACTTCGGCGACTCGGGATCGAGTTTGTACCAAGTGATTTTCTCGTTCGGGACCGCGCCGGAGTACGAACCGTAGCTGGTTGTCGAATCCGAAATCTGCGCGAACCAGCCCCAGAGCGGAATCTTCATCTGCAAGTCTTGCTTGATCATCGGCACCGCGCAGATCGCGAAGTCGCCTGCGATGCTGCCGGCGATCTGGAAGAAGCCGATGCGATGCTGCTCTTCGGTATTCTTGAGATACCAGCGAACGAGATGCTCCATCTGCGCCGTGCCGCTCTTGATGATGTTGTGCGAACTGAGCGTGCCGTCGTAGACCCGCGCGGCAAAAATGTTGCCGAGCGTGGAATCTTCAAATCCAGGCGTGTAGACCGGGATCTTCTTTTCCCAGGCCGCTTTCACCCAGGAATGCTCCGGCGGGATTTGATAATGCGGTTCCAATCGCCCTTCGTCGAACAAGCGAAAGAAGAACTCCGTGCTGAAGTACGATTCGCCTTTCTTGTCGGCCTCTTCCCAGTATTCCAGCAAGTTATGCTCGATGTGGCGAATGGTCGTTTCGGGGATACACGTATCGGTAACGCGGTTGAAGCCCTGATCGCGCAGTTTGACTTCGTCCTCCGTCGAGAGCGATCGCCAGTCTTCCACGATCGCATAGTCGTTGTGGGCGGTGAGATTGAAGATGTCCTCTTCAAAGTTGGCCGCCGTGCAACTGATGGCGTGGACTTTGTCCTCGCGGATCATCTGCGCCAGCGAAATGCCGAGTTCCGCCGTGCTCATCGCTCCGGCGATCGACATCAGCATCTTGTGACCGCTGCCGACGAACTCCTTGTAGCTCTTGGCCGCCGCCAAGGTCTCGCGGGCGTTGAAGTGCCGGAAATGATGTTCCATGAAGGCCGAAACGGACATGGGCGCAACTCGCTTTCAAACAAAGGGGAGGAAGAACGGGCATTATTTGCCGTTTAGGGCCAGCCGACAAGTACGCGTCCTAGGAGGATGTCACCTTCAGGCCGACGATGGCCACCACCATCAGCGCCAAAAAGAACAGACGGGCAGGGTGCGCCGACTCGCCCAGAAACAAAATGCCAAGCACGGCCGCGCCGACCGCTCCAATGCCGACCCAAACGCCATAGGCCGTACCGATCGGCATCGACCGGGACGCCAAGGCGAGCAAATACATGCTCACGATGATGCCTGCGATGGTCAACACGCTGGGAATGGGCTTGGTGAAACCATTGGTGAACTTGAGTCCCACCGCCCAGCAAGCTTCTAACAAACCCGCCACGATCAACAGAAAAAACGCCATGACAACGCTCCCTAAGATAGGGCGTCGTCTTGTCCTAACCGGGTACGGCGCGTCTCGTCCGGGGCCAACAGGGCCAAAATGATTCTAATGTTAAATTATAGCACGACGGGATCAGAGGAGTAGGCCCTGCGAGGAAGCGCTTGGGACAAAGACGCCTCACTGAACCTGCGATTTAACCCCGTCCCCCTTCGCAGCACGTTTCGCAGATCGTGTGACAGCGTGAGCATTGCAGCTTGTGACGAATCTCGATGAGTTGCCCACCACAGACAGGGCAAGCGCAGCGCGCGGGAGATTCATCAGGGTTTGAGGAAGTCTGTTCGGATGTCTGGGCGGGGTTGTCTGCCATCAATCCAGTCCTAAATCGTTAACGAACGAAGCTTCGCGATAAACCTCTTCCCGCGCAACACCGGTGGCGGCAACAATGCAATCGCGCACGCCAGCAAAGATTTGCGCGCGGATCCAGTCGTGAGTCACGATCGTCTCCGGCAGGATCCATTCGGGATGCGCTTTGGCGACATGCGCGAGCAATTCGGCAACCGTTTGCCACTGTCGCGGAAAGTTCCAACCGCCTTGCGTCGAGAACTCCAGCAGCGGCAATTCGCAATCGAGCGCATCAGCCAGTCGGTCCCAATCGCGCGGCGAAAAATCGCCAGGGAATTGCGCCGACAGCTTCAAGGAACGCACGATGCGCCGTGGCGTCGGTCGCCCGCGCATCGCATGGAACGCCGCCGCCAGTTCATCCAGCGCTAGTGGCGGCGGGCAAGCTCTCGGTGCTGGGAAGAGCCAGTGGAACATATCGTCTGTGGTTACTTTCCTACGTGGGGTAGGCGTCCCGCCTGTCGTGTCGTTGCCTTCGTTGGTACGTGTTTTAATTGACAGTCTGCTTGATTGTCAATTAAAAATGGATGGCTCTTGCGACCGATAGTTCGTGGTGCAAGCTCCTAACTTACGTGGTGAATAGGATGTCAATGCAAAATTGTCTATTCCTGCTACTCTTGCTCTCCGCCTCTTCATTGGCGGCCCAAGAAGAGCCTGGGCAGCCAGAGGAACTTTCGGTAAAGATTGCCGATTGGAGCCTGCTTGATTTCGATGATAAGTACCAGCTGAAGAAAGTCACCATTGAAACCAGGGCCAATGTCGGCATTCGGTATGCCAATGGCAAAGTTACGGCAATAGTGGTGATTGACGACGAGAAACTGCTCAGGCAATTTGAGCAAGCACTCGGAACCACCCAGATTCCCGTGCCGCGAAAAACGGCGGGTGGATTTGGTATCACACCTCATGGCCTGATCGAGTGCGAAACGACGCGAGGTTCCTTTAAAATCTATTGGAACGAGATATTTATCTTCAATCAGGAAGGGCATGCATATCATCGAGCATTCCGGTCCATGGGGCTAGCGACCGTGGTCGATCGCGAGTTACGAACGAAAAAATTTGCCGGAATTCCCGAGGATGAATTTGATAACCTCTCTGGCCTGCGACTTTTGAAGATTTATCGCAAGCGATTCAGCGAACAGCCGCAGGCTGAAAAGTAGCTTTACGGCCACATTCACTCCAGCAGCAATACATGCAACCGATTGCCGGTGACGGCGAATGACTGCTCGCCGGTAGGCGTTTTGATCGTAATGTGATTGACGTCCGTCAGGCCGCAGTGAACGTTTTGATAGATGATGGCGGAGCCGTCCTTGCCTGCCGCATAGAGGCAAATCGGCTTCTGCGCTTGATACGATTTCACGATATTCGCTTGCCCATAGTTGGCCACGCCATAGCGGCTTACTTTAGCATTGCCCAGCGCGCCGTGCTGGGGCGTATCTGAATCGAAATAGCCGGTCTGTCGTGGACCATCACCGACCTGGTAGGAGAACGGGGCATACTCCAACGTCTGGCTGATGCGATCGCTCACCGCCGTGATTTGCCCCACCAACCACGCGCCGGCGAACGCGCCACTTTCACCTACATGAGGATTGTTGGGAAATTGTCCCTTCTCGGAATGGATCCGTTGAGGCTGCGACGCCTCCTGGGGATTATATTCCACCATCTTGCCGCCGGTCGGTTGCCACAGTGTTTTCGAATCGTTGCTCGCCCAGGAATCGCGAAAGGCCAGCGGATCTTGCACCAAGGTCACGTTGGAATGCCACAGCACGAAGTCTTGTCCCAGCAGCAGCGCCCAGAAGGATTCATCGAGCATCATTTGAAACGGCCACGACACGACATCCTGGCGAATGATGTCTCCTTTTTCGAAATGCAGGCGGGACTTGGTGCCGGTACGATACATGTTGCTGTTCACCCCTTCCGCATTGGACCAACTGAACTTCAGCACACGGCGATCAGGTGCCGCCATGAACTTTCGTTCGTAGTTGTAAATCTCGTTATAGACACGAATGCCTTCAGGCGAATGCGCGAACGAATCGAGATAGCCTCCCTCCAGCCAATTGCGATAGTTGTAAGCCCCTTTAGTGAAGTAATAACAATCCTCGAACTTCTCATTGAAGATCCGCTGACGGGCCCGCGTTTTGCTAGATAGTCCCTCTTCCAATCGCGGCACGTCAAAGCCAAACAGAAACGACACACTGTTGTCGTAACCTTCCAGGGCGCTGAAGTAGTCGTCGTAGAGACGCACTTGATTGGGAGAGGTGACGCCACGTTCTTTTTGCATGCGCGCATAGATGCCAGCGAGGACCTGCTGCGCCTGTTCACTATGTTTGACGACGCCGTGATTGCCGAAATTCTCATCCATTTCGGCGGCGGTGATGAAATCCTTGTCGAGCGAGTGGTTCTGGATCAGCCAATCCACCGTGGCCAGCTTGCCTGAGTGATCGAGGGCTTGCTTGGTTTTCCACTTGCGATTGTCAGGCACGGCATCGAGCGCGCCGTAGGCATACTGAATGTGTGTGACTTTCTTGTAGACCTCATCCAAAGGGATGTCCCACAGCACGCGCGTGATGCCGAAGCCCTTATCGGCCGGCAGTTTCAATTCGTAAGGCAAAACTTGATAGTGCGGCAACCACGACACTCGCTGCAAATCGATGGGCAACGAAAGTTCGCGCGTTTTGCTGTGATCGATGGCGACAGGTGCAGTGGGCACAATCGAAAGATACACATAGTCCACATCGGTGGAGTTGGCGCGAAAGGTTTCCGGATTGGCGGTGAGATCCCAAGGGCGCGCGAAGTTCTCGTCGTAGCTCTTGGCGGTGGTCCACAACAAGGCAAATCCGAAATCGCCGATCGGCAACCGCAAGCCATCGCCCAAGAGCGCGGCTTCTTCGGTCGCGTTCAAGCGTTTATGGTGATGATCGTAGACAAAGCGGCGACAATCGTGGGAACCGTCAAACGACTTTTTCGTGAGGGGCGCGATCATCTTCACGCGCCCGTCAGGCAGGATCTCGAAGTTCACATCTTGCGTGGGGATCCACTCGTAGCGCTGGCCTTGGACGATCCGACTGTAGACGCCGGGGTTCTTAAACTCGCCGCCCGCCCAGGACGGCCGATCCGCCGCCGTGCTGTCAGGTTCCGCGCCGCTCAGGGACGAAGTAAGTATCAATAGGCATGGCAAGCCCCACAACACGGAACATCCAAATGGCATCGGTTAACTCGCTGGCTGGAAAAGGCAAAAGAACACATTCCCATTCTACCAGTAAGTGGCGCGAAGTGGCCGGTTTACGCGAAAGAGGGCGTAGTGCGCAGAAAGAGGCCGCAGGAAGGCAAAAATGACACGGCAGGCGGGACGCCTACCCAACGCGGCAAAACCTTCTCCCATAGTCGGGAGAAGGGGCAAGATGACAATCACGTGCGACTAGCGAATGCTGGTATCGCAGCTTAAGCCGCCGGCGGCGGGGACGTAGGCGGCGGTGGTGTAGTCCATCACCATGCGGTGCGAACTAAACCGCCAGGCCAATTGGCTGATCGAGTTCATCATGAACTTGATCCACTGCCGCGGCAGGCCGTCCACATCGCGATCGTAGTACATCGGGATGACTTGCTTCTCGAGCACTTCATACAACGCCAGCGCGTCGCGCTTGTCGGTAGCTTCGTCGGAAACATGGCTGGTGCCATTACCGATCGCGAAGCCATTGTTCCCGCTGTACGCTTCCGCCCACCAACCATCGAGAATCGAGAGGTTGAGCGCCCCGTTGAGCACCGCCTTTTGTCCGGACGTGCCGGACGCTTCCAGCGGCATGCGGGGATTGTTCAACCAGACATCGACCCCTTGGATCAAGTGGCGACAGACGTTGATATCGTAGTCCTCGATATAGACAACGCGGTTGTTGTACTTCGAGTTCTTCCGGAAATTAGCGATCGCTTTGATGAACTTCTTGCCGGGCTCATCCTTGGGATGGGCCTTGCCGGCGAACACCACTTGGATGGGGCGATCCTTGTCGTTAAGCATCTGGAACAAGCGATCCTCGTCCGACATCAGCAGCGTCGCGCGCTTATACGTGGCGAAGCGGCGACCGAAGCCGAGCGTCAATACGTTGGGGTCGAGCAGGTTGCGGGCGGCTTCCACGGTATCATCGCTCTCGCCACGACGGCGGCATTGGCGACTCACGCGGCGGCGCACGAAGGAGAGCAGCAAGTTCTTAAGCGTATGATGCGTCTCCCACAACTCCCCGGGATCGATGTTGTGGATATTTTGCCACACGTCCGCTTCACCCATGCGATAGATCCACTTCGCGGGGAAGTGGCGATCGTAGAGCAATAGCATTTGCTGCGCGAGCCAGCTGGGAATATGCACACCGTTGGTGATGTGGCCGATGGGAATCTCTTCTTCCACACGCCACGGCCAGAGGTGCGCCCACATGCGGCGGCTGACGTGCCCGTGGAGCGAACTCACCGCGTTGGCGCGGCGGGAAAGCTTCAGGCCAATGACCGTCATGCAGAAGGTTTCGGCTTCGTTTTGCGGCTCGACACGTCCCAGCCCCATCAGCTGCTGATAGGAAATGCCAAGTTGATCGCGGAGCGGGCCCAGATGTTCTTCGATCAGGCCGCCATCGAAACGGTCGTGACCGGCAGGGACCGGTGTGTGCGTTGTGAAGCAGGTGTGCTGCGCGATGTCACGCAACGCGTCGTCGAAGGTCATGCCATCGTCGTGCATCCGCTCGCGAATCACTTCCAAAGGCGCGAAACCGCTATGACCTTCGTTCAGATGATAAACGCCGGGATGGATGCCGAGCGCCCGCAGCGCTTTCACACCTCCCACGCCAAGCATCAATTCCTGGCGAATGCGGACGCGCTCGTCGCCACCGTACAGGCGGCTGGTCAGTCCGCGATCTTCGGGGCTGTTGCCATCGACATCGCAGTCCAGCAAGTACAGAAACACGCGACCGACTTTAACTTGCCACACCTTCGCATGCAGCTTGCCATTGCGCGTATCGACGCAGACGGTAATCGGTTTGCCGTCAGGCGAGAGCGCCGGTTCCATCGGCAAGTTCTCGACCTTGGTATCGAGGTACTCTTCGTGCTGGTAGCCGTCGTCATCCAAATGCTGGCGGAAATAGCCTTGGTCGTAAAACAAACCAATCGCCACCAGCGGCACACCCAATCCGCTGGCCGACTTGATATGGTCGCCTGAGAGTACACCCAAGCCGCCCGAGTAAATCGGCATCGATTCGTGAATGCCGAACTCCGCCGAAAAGTACGCGACCGGCTTGCCACCGAGCACGCCAGCATGGGTCGAGGCCCATGTTTGGCTGCTGGTCATATATTCCTTGAGGCGGCGATAGGCGTAGTTGATGCGGCTGAACAGCACCATTTCCGCAGCACGCGCTTCCAGTCGCTCAGGCGTGAATTCTTTAAGCAGCGCGATCGGGTTGTGATCGAGTTGACGCCAACGAATCGGATCGAGATCCCGAAACAGATTGATGACCTCAGGATGCCAGGTCCACCACAGGTTCCTGGCAAGCGCCATGCACTTATCGTGGATGCTGCTATTGCCGGAAAGTTCCGCGTCGGAGGTAATGGACATGGTCTCGGGGATGAAAGTCGTGTCAGTCGGGGCCATAGAAATCCCTTCTCAGCAAGAGCTGGACCGCCTAAATTAATGATGAATGCGTGTTAGAAGAGGGGGTAGACGCCGCAAGGCATGCGATTCGCTCCCAGCGATGGAGAGGGGCCTCGCGAAGAGTGCCGGCAATCGTTCGTAGGGTGACTAAATTCCCCACAGCACCAACCCCATTTTCTAAAACGCTGTAAAGCCTGGGCTAGTTGAATAACAGGGTGTTATTACGCCTGTGTGCAAATGTCAAGTGGTATGAAGACAAACAACGCTAGCAGTGCCGAACTCGTTTTTTCCCTTGGCGCGGCGCTACGACCGAATCGCAGCCATTAAGCTTAAGGCGCGGCGTCACGGATTGCCCTTTGCTGCTAGAATACGGCATCTGGGGAGGACTACTGATGACGGCGGCTTGGCGGCAAATTCTTAACATGGCAGACGAACAATCTTGGCAAGTGTTAGAAGATGTGCTGCGCGAGGGTTGGCCAGCATTGGATGCTCCTGAGGCGTGGCCAGCATCGCAGTTGGTAGCTTGCGGCAAATGCGGTGTCTTTTCCTGGTTCATGCCGCGTGAATGGGGTGGCGCGGAGTGGAGTGATGTCGATCTGTTGCGCGGCTATCTGCGGCTGAGCAAGGCTTGCCTCACCACGGCGTTTGTCCTCACGCAGCGGGTGGCGGCCGTTTCGAGGTTGCTTGCTTGTCACAACGAAGCGTTAAAGCAAGAGCTTTTGCCCCGCTTGCTCACGGCCGATACGTTCGCGACGGTCGGTATTTCACACTTAACCACTAGTCATCGGCATTTGGCCCGCCCAATCTTAATGGCACGTTGGGTTGCGGATGGCTTTGTGCTGGACGGTTTTAGCCCCTGGGTGACGGGGGCGAATCAAGCTGAGACGATTGTCACGGGGGCCACGCTGGAGGATGGCCGTCAATTGCTCGCGGCGGTGGACACCCGTTCGACAGGTGTCAGCATTCGTCCGTCGGAGCAACTGGTGGCGCTCTCGGCGAGTCAAACCGGACGCGTTGATTTCAAGAACGTGTTCGTGCCGCGCGAGCGCGTGCTAGCGGGGCCGATCGAGAATGTGATGCAGCAAGGACTCGCCGCGGGCACGGGCGGACTAACAACATCGGCTTTAGCCATTGGCCTGGCGGACAGGGCGTTGGAGATCCTCAAACAAGAAGCCAAGCGACGCGACGATTTAGTGCCGCCGACCGAAGCGCTCGCCAGCGAATGGGAGGCACTCCGCGATGATTTGCTGGCACTCGCAGATGCACGTCCCGTTTGCTCGACGGAATCTTTACGCCAGCGCGCCAATGACCTGGCACCTCGCGCCGCTCAGGCCGCGCTGATGGCGACCAAAGGGGCTGGCTACGTCGCCACCCATCCCGCCGGTCGTTTGTGTCGCGAAGCCTTGTTCTTTCTGGTATGGAGTTGCCCTCAACCTGTGACTGCGGCACACTTGTGTGAACTCGCTGGCCTCCATTAACCCCAGCCAAGCAAAACCCTATGTCCCAAGATCCCCATATTGTTTGGCATCAACACGCCGTGACCCGTGCGGAGCGCGAGGCGCTGCAAGGACATCGCGGTTGTGTTGTGTGGTTCACCGGCCTCAGCGGCTGTGGCAAGAGCACGGTCGCCAACCTCGTCGACCATTTGCTGCATCAAGAAGGAAAACGCACGTTTTTGCTGGACGGCGATAACGTACGACACGGCCTCAACGCGACGCCGCAACTCTTGCAGCCCAAACATGGTGAAGCGTTCGCTAAACGCTTTGGCTTAGGATTTTCGCCGGAGGATCGGGAGGAGAACATCCGCCGCATCGGTTGCGTGGCAGAACTCTTTGCGGCGGCGGGACTCATCACGTTGACAGCCTTCGTCAGCCCTTATCGCCGCGATCGGGACGCAGTTCGGCAACTGGTGGAAGCACACGGGCAGAAGGGTGATTTTATCGAAATCTTTGTCGATGCTCCGCTGGCTCTTTGTGAATCGCGTGATCCCAAAGGGTTATACAAGAAGGCGCGCGCTGGCGAACTGAAAGGGATGACAGGGATCGATGATCCGTACGAAGCCCCGGAAAAGCCGGAGCTGCGGCTCGATTCTGCGGCTTTTTCCGCGTCCGAGCTTGCGGGGCAAGTTGTGTCCCATCTCCGCACAGTTGGCGTGATTTAAAAATCGTAAGGGCGGACGAAATTCCACAATCAACCGTTTATGGGGAGTTCTTCGTGCTAGCAGGCATTGACTTTAGTGCCGCCTCGGACTTTTAATGGACGAGTCTTCAGAGGATGGCTGCCCAGCGTTCGCTTTGACCAACCGGCGAACGGTTTGAATATACGCAATTGTTGCGGCGCGGCGATGTCAGGCGGCTCGCAGCGCTCAATCATGGATGGAGGGCGATCAGGATGGCTAGTACGCTTGATACTTTGGAAGTACTGGACGCCGCTTCTCGCGCCCAGTCGGCACTTGCCGCGAGTCCAATCTATGTTTTGCGCGACATTGTCGTAGAGCAAAACGGCGACGCCCTTATGCTGATGGGCCGCGTCGATACCTTTTATCACAAGCAACTCGCCCAAGAAGTGGTGCGAGCAGTGGCCGATGGATTGCGCGTGGTAAACGCCGTGATAGTGGACTAGCGACGTAGAGCACGCCACTTCCCCTACGCGGCTTGTTTGCCTTGCCGCTCCCATTGCTGTCCCACGGCCGCGAAGACGCGATCAACGCTGAGATCGACCATGCAGCGATGATGCTTCAAGGGGCAAGTTCGCTTGGCGCAAGGTCCGCAAGGAACTGGCTCGTGTAGATCAATCGCCAGCGGATGGTAGTTGTTGCTCCAACGTGGATCGGTCGGTCCAAAGAGTGAGATCGTTGGCACGCCCAGCGCCGCTGCCAAATGTCGCGGGCCACTATCGGTGCTGACGACCAAATCGGCTTTCGCCAGACAGCCTTTGGAAAGCCGCAAACTCAGTGGCTGATCGGCGAGGCTCACGACGCGTTCGTCCTGGGCCAAACGCACGATCTCGCGCGCGGGTTCCCGCTCGGCTGGGCCGCAGATCACGAGCACTGCCGCGTCCAACTCGCGCACGATCCGCTTTGCCAGGCTTGCGAAATGTTCTGTCGGCCAACTCTTGGCGGCCCCATAGGCCCCGCCTGTATTAAGCACGACCACGCGCTGCGCGCGATCGAGGCGATGTTGCTGCCAAACCGCTTCGGCGGCTGCTAGTTCTTCTGGCGTGGCGACGAGTTGGGTTTGTACGTTGCTTGTCGTCGCACCGACGGCTGCCGCGATTTCTAAATAATGATCGATGGCGGATCTCGGTACGGCGCGACCCGCAGAAGACGGAGCGTGTAGTTTGTTGGTCAGCAGCCAACCGCGACCATGCGCAGCGAAACCTACGCGGCTAGGCGTCCCGCTGAGCCAGGCGAGCAGGCCCGTTGAGAACGAATTCGTCATCAGCAGTAGTTGATCGAATTGTTGTTCCTTGAGGACGCGCGATTGCCGCCACAGATTCAGCCACCGCGGTCGCTCGCGCGTGTTGAGCAGGATCGTTTCATCGAGCCAGTTGGTCCCTGCTAGCACTTCTGACACATAAGGGCGCATGATGCCGGTCAGGCGCGCCTCCGCGCCAAAATGTTCACGCAACGCCCGCAGCGCAGGCGTCACCATGACCACGTCGCCAATCCAATTCGGTAAGACAATTCCTAGTTTCATGGAGGGAAAATATACGAGCAAAGCCACGTGGCGCGAACCTCAACTTGGCGTTGCTATCATGGGCGTTTTGGGGTAGAGAATGCGAGCGTTGATCGCGTTCCCCCATTTCGCCGATGCATGGTGGGTCAAAGACCCACCCTACGAAATTGCTCCCCATGGAATCCACCATGCTGCCACGTGTTGTCGTCGATTTGGAGCGACTCTGCCATTTGCGTTGCGGGCTGGGAGAGTACTCGCTGCAATTGGGGCGTCAGTTGCTCAGCCAAGCGCGCGAAGAGTTGTCATTGACGTTCCTCTTACCCAAGTCAGAAACGCCCCTGTTAAACAACGGCTCGTTTGAGGTTCTCACCGCTGAACTATGGCGGCGGGAGTCACTCCAAAAAGCGGTGCGTCCGCTCGTGCTGCCACTAGCACGCGGCCAACGCTTCGACCTGTGGCACATGACGCATCAAAACACGCGCTATTGGCCGTGGGACACCCGCTTGCCAGTCGTGTTCACGGTTCACGATTTGAACTTTCTACGCGAAAAAGGCCCCGCCAGTATTCGCCGCCGCATGCGCGACTTACAAGCGAAAGTGCGCCGCGCGACGACGATTACCACTATCAGTCAATTCGTCGCCGATGAACTCGCCGAGCATGTCGATCTGGGCGGCAAACACGTGGAGGTGGTCTACAACGGCGCGACGCCAGGGCAACGCGAAACGTCGTCGCGTCCCGCATTCTTGCCAGAGGGGCCGTTTCTATTCACGATTGGCGACATCCTGGCGAAGAAGAATTTTCATGTGCTGTTAGACTTGATCGAACGCTTGCCTAGCCAGCGGTTGGTGATCGCTGGCAATAAAACGTCGGAGTACGCGGCTTCGATTGAAGCACAAATTCGCGAGCGAAAGCTCACTGATCGCGTCTTCCTGCCGGGGCGAGTCAGCGATGGCGAGCGCTATTGGCTCTATCAACATTGCGAAGCGTTCGTCTTTCCCTCGCTCACGGAAGGCTTTGGCTTGCCGGTGATTGAAGCGATGAGCCTGGGGCGTCCTGTGTTTGTTTCGCACGCCACGAGTTTGCCTGAAGTTGCTGGGCCGCTCGGCTTCTATTGGCACGCTTATGACGGCGAGCATCTAGCCAGTGTCTATCAGCAAGGGTTGCACACCGTGGCGCGCGACGCCGACTATGGTCGTAAATTGCAGGCCCATGCGGCGCAGTTCACTTGGGAGAAATGCGCTCAAGGGTATTTGGAAGTTTATCGGCGCGTGTTGGCGGACACGAAGCAGCGGCGAGCGGCGTAAGGGGATTTCTGGCGTTGCAATCTTCCGCCTACAAGCCCGGATGGACTTTCACAACTTTGCCATCCTTGGAAATCATGATCGAACAATGACTGCCAAAAGCGGTCCAACGCTTACCGTCCGCGTCTTCGAAGTAGTACTCGACGAAGACACAATAACCGTCCCCACCTCTTGATCGCGAGGCTCTATACTCGCATCCGGCTTTGAAGACTTCGCCATTTTCGTCTTTAACGACTTCGACGTTCCGCTTGCCCAAATATTTTTGAGCAATCGCAATGGCCTTTTGCTCTTCCTCGGGTGTCAGTTTATTTGCATCCGGTTCCTCGTCCGCGCGTACCTCGACGGGATCCCAAAAAGCGACGCCCGTCGAAGGATATGTCTGTCTAGCTGGAGAATCCGTGGTGTGTGCTGCCTGGGCGACGATGTTCTCAGGCAACTTGGCGGGAACCGCTTCCGGCCTGGCGATCGTTGGTGACTCGGATGTACAGCCGCCAAGTGCCAGCA
>JBGSHH010000530.1:0-6723 GCA_041752355.1 Pirellulaceae bacterium
CAACGTGATGTTCGTGTTGTCGGACGATCATCGTTACGACTTTCTTGGCAGCCATCCCAATGCGCCACCCTGGCTGGAAACTCCGGCGCTCGATCGGTTGGCCAGGGAAGGGGCCCATGTGATCAATGCGTTTGTTTCGACATCGCTGTGCTCGCCGAGCCGCGCCTCGATCTTGACGGGGCGCTACATGCATCATCACCGCATCGTCGATAATCAAAACCCCGAGCCGCGCGGCACCATCTTCTTTCCGCAGCTACTCCAGCAGGCTGGCATTCATACTGGCTTCATCGGCAAATGGCACATGGGGGATGACGACGATAGCCCGCGCCCCGGCTTCGACCATTGGGCGTCGTACAAAGGCCAAGGTGTCTACACGGACCCCACCTACAATGTGAACGGCAAGACCCAGAAGTTGGTCGGCTACGATACCGATGTCGCGACTGACCTCGCTTTGGACTATCTCCAGAATCGACGTCCGCAGGACAAGCCGTTCTTTCTCTATCTCTCGTACAAAGCGCCGCACTATCCGTTCCAGCCTGCGCCGCGTCATCAGGGGCGTTACAAGGATAAACCGATTGACTATCCCGAAACGCGCGCTCGCACCGAGCGCAACTATCGCACGCAGCCCCAATGGGTGAAGGAGCGACGCTATTCGATCCATGGCATCGATCACATGGAAACCGGCCCCTTCGATAAGGACCCCGTGCCCGATCTCGACGATCTTTATCATTCCTACGCCGAAGCGGTGCATTCGGTGGATGAGAATCTCGGACGCGTGCTGGCTTATCTCGATGAGTCCAAACTGGCGGCCAATACCATGGTGATTTATATGGGAGACAATGGCTTCCATCTCGGCGAACATGGCTTCTATGACAAACGGGACGCCTTTGAAACTTCCATCCGCGTGCCACTACTTGTCTGGGCGCCAGGCAGGCTGGATGCTGGCAAGAAGATCGAGTCGTTGGTGCAGAACATCGATATCGCCCCTACGATTCTTACGGCGCTGGGTGTCACTGTCCCCGAGAAGCTAGGCGACATGGCCGTACCGAAATTCGATGGCCGGTCCTTCTGGCAACTGTTGCAAGGCCAGCAAGTCAGCGGTTGGCGCAAGCATATTCTGTACGAGTATCACTGGGACTGGAATTTTCCCGCGACGCCCACGATGTTCGCCATTCGCACTGAGCGCTACAAGTACATCTATTATCACGGCACGTGGGATATCGACTCCTTCCACGATTTGGCCACCGATCCCATCGAGCGCCACAACCTGATCGACGTGCCCGAGTATCAAGACAAGATCGCCGCATTGCGCGCGCAGTTGTTTCAGGAACTCAAAGCTTCCGGCGCGCTGAACCTGGCCGTGCTGCCCCCGCAAGGTGAACGCCTCGACCAGCGCAAGATTCCGGAGTAGGTGGGGCCGTGGCAGATGGCTAAGAACCTTGCCACGCGTGTTGGTCTGATCCATGCTTGGCCGCCAGCCACCAGGATTACTCTGTCCAAGACACGCGGGGCGAAGCACATATTTGCCTGTCCCAATTCCTGTTCTCGCTTTCCGCCCGCAACCGCCGCTTCGACTTAACGACTTGTTATCTCTTCTCTTTAACCCAGAGCGAACCGCTTTCTGAGAACGCGAGAGTGAAAAGCTAGATCAGTTCGTGCGTGCATGGCGGCGATACTGCAATCGCTCGTTCTAGATGCCAGCTTTTAAAGCCCCCGTATGGGGCGCCAACACCAACAGGTGCCATCCAAATTTTAGCCGCAATCTGCGCAGGTGGCGGAACCGAGGAGAGGCTGAGGGAGTGCCGAGTTGGTAATGGTGGTGAGCGAGGCGGCGGAATGTCCCTTGCCTCGTGTCTGTTTGACGGCGCGATAGGGTTCATCCCAGTACGGGAACTCGCGCATCATCGCCCTGCCGCGCATCCGCATCTATAATCCCACGAGCAATAGAAGTTGCTAGTTTTGGGTGGCCCCTTTTCGTCCATTCCATGGAAGTCCCTGAAGGGCAAATGAAATGATTGAATCGTTTGAGGCTTATGTGGCGCTAGTCGAACATCCCGATAGTGACGTAAGAAAAACTGCGATTACGCAGGGTGCGAACGAGGGTGTTTGGATTTCAATTCTTGACACGCGGCCAGACCTAGCTGCGGATGTTGCCATGAACAAGCAGCTACCAGCGTCAATCATCGATCGTTTGATCATAAATGAATGCGCGCGTGCTAGATCGCTCGTTGCAATGAAGCGTGCACTTACAGCTGAGCAATTTTGCACACTTGCAATTGACAAGGACGAATCGGTGAGAAACATGATCGCGAACAATAAGAAGGCCCCACAGACGATTCTGGAACAATTGGCCGACGACGAATGCGATATCGTGTCGCACGCGGCCAAGGAGCAATTGAAGGCTCGTTCATCGTGAAATGGCGCCAACACCTAAAGGGGCCATCCAAATTCTAGCTGCAATTTGGACGGATGGGGAAACGAAGGAGAGGTTGAGGGAGTGCCGAGTTGGTAATGGTGGTGGGCGAAAGAAATGTCCTTGCCTCGTGTCTGTTTGACGGCGCGATAGAGTTCATCCCAGTACGCGAACTCGCGCATCATCGCCCTGCCACTCATCCGCATCTATAATCCCACGAGCAATCAAGCCTGCTAGTTTTTGGGTGGCCCCTTTTACGCCCCCTTAAATCAGCAAAGGTCCCTTTCCGCTATCAACATACTGACCATGGATGGCTGGGTGCGAATCATTCGATAGAAAGTGGTGATCGTTATGGCTGTTGAGTTGCAACTTTTGATCGAGACCGATATTACTGTAGGGGAACTGCGACACGGTGCAGTTCGCACGATTCACGAGTTGACCGGAAATACAAGTCCGATGACGATCGTCTGGAATCTGATCGATGGTGCGAAGATCCCTTCAGCTGATGAAATGTCGATTATTGGCGATGGGCTAATCATTCTTGAAATTATGGATTTCGATTCGCAAGTTGTCCTCAACATAGCTCCTAGCTTGGAAGTTATGGGACGGTTTTTATGCGATGTGTCTGCTGAGTACTCCAGGGACGCGGTTGAGGTGACGCTGGCAGTTGCATGTGCAATATGGCTTGCGCGACGAAGTAAATCGACGATAGGAGATGATTGGGCGTTTTGGACGAATGCGACAAGGATTTCTCCTGACGAACTTGTTGAACAAATCTGCGTTATCGACGTTGAAGGACTCGAAGCTGCCTGCAAGCGACTTGTTGGCTCGCGAGTCGTTGAGGAATAGTAGTGCTGCACGCCAACGGGCTGACGGTCGATATTGAACTGTTGCGGCCTGTTGAATGGATTGAGGCCCATGCGCTGAGTGTCGGGCGGGTGCTGGAAACGGCGGTGCCGGAACTGGAATTGCACGCCTACGGCATCGTCACCGCCATTGAACCTTGCCCGCCGCTGGCCCCAGGCGAAGGTTCACCGGTCACTGGTCGCTTCGTCACGCGCAACGTCACGCAAGTCACGCGCGTCCTCTTTGCCGATGGCACGGAACTCTCCGGCACACATCAACATCCCATCTGGAACGAGGATGAGCCGACGATTTGTCGCTAGGATTGCATCCTGCAAATGCGTGAAAAAGATTCGGCGGGCGGGACGCTCGCGCTCCAAGGGCAACATGGTTAGCCCGCGCGGCGGAGCGGTGTTGGGGGGCGCGGGACGGGCGATGGCGTGGAAATTGGCAGAGAGGCAGGCGTGTCGCGATATTGGTTGATCAAGTGTTGGCGCGAATCTTTGAGGAGCCCCAAAACATTGGAAATGACTTGATCGCCTTCGATCCGCCCTTCGCAGATATCTTCGATGAAATCCTGGCGCAGCTTCAGCAAGCGATCGCTGAGATACTTCGCGAGATCCTGCGGCAGCAGTTGCGTCGGTGCGTCACTTTGCGCGCTGCGCGCCAATTGGTCGAGTTTGCGGATTTCGGCGTAGTAGTCCGTCGGTTCGCGTTTCTGCTTGCGACCGAGCAAACCATAGAGCGTGAAGACGCCTGCGCTGAACGCGCCGAAGATACTCAACGCCGTGCTCAACGACTCCATCACCTCGCCTGTGAGGAGCGGGCGGTCGCGATCGAGATAGGCGACAGCGGCGGAATGAATGGCATAGGGAGTCGGTAGTTCGCGCGGCGACAGGGGCAGGATGCGTCGCGAGAACTCGCCTTCGAACAACGTTTTCATGAGCGGACGAATGCACTTCGCGGGTGTGTTCTTATGCGCTACGATCAACAGCCGCACGCCCACGGTCTCGCAGTCGGTGGCGGGAAAGGCATCTTTGGCGAAATAGCTGTTATTGGGAATCACGGTGGGTTCGAGAAACTGGCGTTCGATGATGGTGGACGGGGAGTTGCTATCCTGCATGTTGTCCAAGAGAAAAGCCCGCGTTGCCGGCAACGATACGACCTGATAGTTGGCGGCTTCGACCAACGATTGCACTTCCAGCGAAGGGAGCGTGGCGAGCACGAGGACGCAATCGGGAAGTTCCGCGAGGAGCGCTTCTTTTTGTGCCCCTTCGGCTTGCAGGATCGCCGACGCCCGATCGTGCAGTTGGCGCTTGCTCAATTCAGTCGGAATGACATCGCCTGGATGCGTCGGCGAGGGGAGTTGAATGCGAGCAAAGGTGAGGAACTCGCGACTGAGCAGCCATTCGGTACTGCCGCGGACGCCGATGTTCACACGTTTGCCGCGAATCGCCGATACCAATTGACCTTGCCCGACCAGCTCTTTGCGAACGAGCACATGGACGGCCTCCAACTGCGTTGCGCCGAGCACGCGAATATCCTCATCATGGGGGACCACGACCCCGCTGCTGACGAGCGCTATGTCGAGTTCGCCGCGTTTGATTAGTTCGAGCGACGTTTCCGAGCCATCGTTCTCGATCATTTCGATGGCGAGTCCGTTGGCCAAGGCTTGCTTTCGCAGGTACTCGGCGACGGCGGCGCGGCGCGTGAAGCTTGGCCCGGCGCTAAAGCGGAGCTGTGCAGCGCCGCCGCTAGTCAACCAGCGCGCGAGCAAGGGAACGCTCAGCGCCACGCATAACACGCAGGCGAGCAAGGAGATTTTGTGATCGTAAACCCAACGGAGCAAAGTAGAGTTCATCGGCAAGACTCAAAAGGCCCAAGCGCAACCAGCCAGGCGGGTTAGTACCTAAGCCTGGCCGGCCTGTCCAGAGCAACTGGCGCACAGGGCGACGCTAGCAAGTTGGCGCTACCTTGTTTAGTCTATGGCCTGACAAGCACTGGCTCATCCGGCAAAGGGACTTGGATTGTTGTCGACCGACGAACAATTGATTGAAACGCATTCCCGCCATGGGGTGTGGATGGTCGCCCTGACCTTGGTGGGCGCGGGACTGGCTTACGTCACATCGATCTTGTTTGCCCGTTTGTTGGGGCCGGGCGAGTACGAACATTACGCGGTGGCGGTCGCGACGCTGAGTTTGCTGGTGGCGTTCGCGGAGGCAGGGGTCGGCAAGTTCGCTATGAAGGTGTTGCCCGAGTACACCGTTTCGCAGCAGTGGTCGTTGGCGGCAGGCTATTGGCGCTTCAGCTTGCTGGTGGTGGCGCTGACTAGCCTACCCTTGGCGGTGGGGATCGCGATTATTGAAGGGTGGGAAGACAACGAATTCGGCGACTATCCCCTGGGGATCGCTGTGCTCTTCTTGCCAGCGGTGGCGTTGTCGGGTGTCTGCATCGACATGGTGATGGCCAATCGTCAAGCGGTGACGGGCATGTTCATTGCGCGCGTGATTGTGCCTGGCTCGACGCTGGCGATGTTGATCGCGGTCAGTCATTGGTTAGGCGTGGTTTCGCCTACAGCAGCGATCAACATCTATTGCGGCGGCTCGATCGTGGGCATGGTGTGCGGTCTATTGGCATTTGGCAAGTCGTCGCCGCGAGCGTTTTTCCTCGCAGCGGCGGAGTATCGCTGGCGCGAGTGGCTGCCGGAGTGTTTTTACTTCGCCTTGTTTGGCTTTCTGATTTCGTGGACGTTCAAGATCAGCCTGGTCGTCTTGGAAATGCTGCCGATCGAAGCGATTGAAATCGCTCGGTTCGCCGCCGCTGTGGAAACAGGCTCGCTGATACTGTTACTTGCGAAATCGACCGACAAACTCTTTCAGCCGGAATTGTCCGTGGTGTTGACGCAGGGAAGTTGGGAATTCGGCAAGCGGCTGCGTCGTCGCCGCTATGCTTTGGTAGGAACTGGTTGCGCTTTGTTCATGCTGACCATGGTGCTATTTGGTCGACAGATCCTGGGACTCTATGGAACGCAGTTCGAAGCTGGCTATCCGGCACTTTGCTGCATTTCGGTCGGCACTTGCCTAACGACGCTGTTCTCGATGGCGCCGGTTCTGCTGCGCTATGTGAATGAGGATCGCATTTTGTTTGGCGTCACGATTTGTGGCGCGGTGGCCATGGCGTTGCTGACGGCGATTCTGGCCGTGTGGTATGGCGCGACGGGCGCTGGACTTGCCTTTGGATTGGTGCTGAGCACAACGTCGCTGGTGTTTCTCGTGGCGGCGAACCGACTCGTCCGCCAGTTGAGCTAAGAGATTTGCCTCTAGGAGGCTCCGCCAGTTGCGCGGAGCCAACTTGGTCGATAGGCAGCGGCTCGGGAGCTCGCTACACAGGGCTAAGATTTTTTCATCAGTTCCAGCATCGTTTCGCCCATCGATTTGCCGATACGATTGAACCAGATGGCGCTGCCG
>JBGSHH010000531.1:0-1596 GCA_041752355.1 Pirellulaceae bacterium
CCGCGCCTGCGCGCGGTCCGTGGTATCGCTCGACATGGTTTCTCGCGCTGGCAAGCAGCGTGCTGCTGTGGCTCCCGCTATCGCCGCTCAATTGGTCGCCGGTGGCATGGATCGCGCCGCTGGGTTGGCTTCTGCTTATTCGCCAAGAGAAGTTGACGGGTTGGCGACCGTATGTGGTGCTGTGGCTGGCGGGCATGGTGCATTGGCTGTTGGTGATGGAAGGGGTGCGGCAAGCGTATTGGGCACTGTATTTTGGTTGGTTCGTGCTCGCTGCCTATCTTGGGTGTTACTTGCCTGTGTTTGTTGGGTTATCGCGGATCGCCGTGCACCGCTGGCGCGTGCCGCTTATCGTCGCGGCCCCGGCGGTGTGGGTGGGAATGGAACTGGCGCGCGGCTATGTGGTCACCGGCTTCTCGATGGGGCTGCTCGCGCACACGCAAGTCTCGTTCACTTCGTTGATCCAGATCGCCGATTTCGGTGGAGCGTATGCGGTGAGTTTGGTGCTGCTGCTCGTCTCCGCCTGCCTGGCGAGCGCGCTACCGTGGGCGGGGAAATCCTGGAACTGGCGACCGCTCGTACCGCTGGTGGGCGTGTTGGCGGCGACGCTCGGCTACGGTGCCTGGCGACTGAGTTATCAATCACCGCATGCGAGCGAACCGCCGCTGCGCGTGGCACTATTGCAAAACTCCGTCGACACGATTTTTGGCGTGTCGGCCGATTATCACGCCGAGACTTGTCGCAAATATCAACTGCAAGCGGTGGCGGCGGCCAAAGAGTTCCCCGACCTCAACGTGATGATTTGGCCGGAGTCGGTATTTCACTCTTACTTTCCGCAGGCGTTACTCGACGAGGACGCGACGGTGCCCAGTGATGCGCCCGATCTGGCCGCTGCGACGTTTCGCGAGAACATTGGCCACGCGCAAGAAGCGTTCGACGCGCATGTTTCCTCCACCCTGGCGGCGATCAATGGCGCCAGCGATGCCAAGCAACCACCCCGGCATATCGCGCAGATCGTCGGCACGGGTGCCTATCATTTTCAGAAGGGGAAGCAGGATCGATACAATGCCGCGCTGTTGCTCTCGCCGCGCGGTGAGGTGGCAGGGCATTACTATAAGATGCACCGCGTCATGTTCGGGGAGTATATTCCGCTTGGCGATTGGTGGCCCGGCATTTATGCGCTGACGCCGATGCCAGCTGGCTTAACGCCAGGCAAGGAATCGGAGTCGTTCGAGGTGGCCGGGTATCGACTCGCGCCCAGCATTTGCTTTGAAAGCTGTGTGCCGCATCTCATTCGTCGTCAAGTCACCGAGCTATCGGCCGCAGACCAAGTGCCGGACGTCTTGGTGAATCTCACCGATGATGGCTGGTTTCGCGGGTCAGGCGTACTCGATGTACATTATAACTGCGCCGTATTTCGCGCCGTGGAGCATCGCAAGCCGATGCTCGTCGCCGCCAATACGGGCTTTTCCGTCGCCGTCGATGGTAGCGGTCGCATTCTGCAAAAGGGACCGCGACGTGACATCGCCACGCTGGTAGTGGATGTGCAACGCGATGGCCGCACTTCGCTCTACACGCGCTATGGCGATGTGCTGGCGG
>JBGSHH010000532.1:0-3320 GCA_041752355.1 Pirellulaceae bacterium
GCCCACAAACATGCACACCCATCCTCGTTCGCCGCGCGTGGTTCTCGCCAGCACTTCGCGCTATCGCCGCGAGTTGCTGTCGCGCCTAGGCTTGAGTTTTGAGTCCGTGGCACCGTTGTGCGATGAAGAGGCGCTTAAAGAGGAAACACAGGGACCGCGGGCGCTCGCCGAAAAACTAGCCCAGGCGAAAGCGCAGAGTCTGCGCGAGGCCTTTCCCGAGGCGGTCATCATTGGTAGCGATCAAACCTGCGCCTGTGCCGGCGAATTCCTCCACAAGCCTGGCGATTTCGTGACTGCCTGCGAGCAGTTGGCGCAGCTTAGCGGGCGAACGCATCAACTGTTCACCGCCGTTCGCGTGTTGCATGGCGGATCCGTCTACACGCACTGCGATGTCACGTCGCTCACGATGCGTTCTCTATCGAGCGAAGAGATTGAGCGTTACGTCACCGCCGATCAACCGCTCGATTGTGTCGGCTCGTATAAGTTGGAACAGCGCGGCATCGCCCTCTTCACCGCCATCGACTCGTGCGACCATACGGCCATCACGGGCCTGCCGCTGCTGGCGGTTACGGGGTTTTTGCGGGCCTGCGGTGTGGTCGTGCCATAAACGTGCGCGCGATACCACCCACCTTGCGGCAACTCGCAACTCGCAATTCGCTAGTGAAAAATGGCGACCGATTCCCTATAATGAAAGTCTTGCCAGTTTTCCCACCTCGCCTTCCGCACGCCATGCTGTTTCCTCGCTCAACTTGTGTCGCCCTGCTGGTCCTTGGCACGTTCGTCATGGCCCGCATGGCGAGTGCCGCCCCCAAACCGTTCGAGGAAGAGGTCCGTCCGCTGCTCGAAAAGTATTGCTATGATTGCCACAACAACGACAAGAAGGAAGGCGAGTTGAATCTCGCACGGTTGAAGGACCATGCGAAAGCGATTCAACGCGTGGATTTTTGGGACGGCATCGTCAAACGCGTCGCACCCAAAGAAATGCCGCCGGAGAAGGCGCCGCAACCCAGCGATGAGGAACGGGCGAGAATTCTGAATTGGGTGAAGTCGTTGCCCAAATCGGAGAACTGCGAGAAGCTCGCTACCGACGAGACGCAGAACTTCTTCCAAGGCAATGTGATGAGCCGCCGCCTGACCAAAGCGGAATACAACAACAGCATTCGCGACTTGATCGGGCTGGATCTCAAGCCGGGCGATCGTTTCCCGGCCGACGGTTCTGGCGGCGAAGGCTTTGACACCAATGGCGACGCCTTGTTCACGTCGGCCATCTTGATGGAGAAATATCTCGATGCCGCGAACGAAGTGTTGAACGTTGTCCTGGCCGATGACGCGGCTGCGCTCACGCCGGACGTGGCCGCCGCCCGCGCGAAATTGCTGATTGCCACCCCGAGCGATCAACTCCCCGCCCGCGACGCTGCCAGGCAAATCATTCGGCCCTTCGCGCAACGGGCCTTCCGTCGTCCCATTCAGGACGAGGAGGTCGACCGATTGCTGACGCTGTTCGATCGCGCACAAGGCCGTGGCGATAGTTTTGTTGCTGCGGTGCGGCTAGCGCTTAAAGGCGTGCTGATCTCGCCCCACTTTTTGTTCCTGGTGGAACCGGAGCCGGCGCAAGAAGGCGTGTATCGGTTGGGGGGCTACCCATTGGCGTCGCGGCTGTCGTACTTTTTATGGTCGTCGCTGCCAGATGACGAATTACTGCGTTTGGCGGAATCAGGCGAGTTACTGGATGACGATGCACTCAAGAAGCAAGTCAAGCGGATGCTCGCCGATCCGAAGTCCAAAGCGCTCGGCGAGAACTTCGGCGTGCAGTGGTTAAATATCGGTGGCCTGGGGGTCACGATCAAACCCGATAATAGCAAGTTCCCCGAGTTTGACGCGGAACTCGCGACTGCCATGCAAGCGGAGACGATCTACTTTCTGCACGCCATCTTTCAAGACAATCGACCGTTGAGCGACTTGCTCGACGCCGATTACACTTTCGTCAACGAGCGACTGGCGAAACACTATGGACTGAAGGATGTTACAGGCGATCAGATGCGACGCGTGACGCTGAGCGATCGTAACCGGGGCGGCGTCGTGAGTCAGGCGAGCGTGCTCACGATGACGTCGTATCCGCTGCGCACCAGTCCTGTTCTACGAGGGCGATTCGTGCTGGAAGAAATCTTGGGATCGCGCGTGCCTCCGCCACCCCCGAACGTTCCCGCGCTGCCGACCGACGACACGCCCAAGGATGGCTTGACCTTGCGGCAACGCCTGGAGGAGCATCGCACCAAGCCGGAATGTGCCTCATGCCATCAGCGCATGGACCCGCTGGGCTTTGGGCTGGAAAACTTCGATCCGATTGGACGTTGGCGAACGGAATTGTCCGGCGCGACAGTCGATGCTTCCGGCAAGTTGCCCTCGGGCGAGGAGTTTAACGGTCCGGAACAGTTGAAACAGATATTGGTAAAACGCCGCCCGGAAGTGTTAAAACACCTCAGTCGTAAAATGCTGGGATATGCCTTGGGACGGGAATTAAACCGTTTTGATCAATGCGTGATTGACGATACTATGAAGGCCCTGGCCGCGAATGAATATCGCTCGCAGGTCTTAATCGAGCAAATCGTTTTGAGTTATCCGTTTCAGCATCGGTATGTGAAGAAGTAGGACAAAGTACTCTTCACGCTCCGCGTGAAGGGCGTGGATGCCATCGCCGGCGAGGCTACGCGATAGATATAGTTTGCGTGAGCCAGTGAGGGTGGTGTCTGGCAAATAGCTAGTGGATGGAAAATCAAACGACATCACGGCGGAGCGTGATGAATACCAACAAAGTACTCTTCACGCTCCGCGTGAAGGGAGTGGATGCCATCTCCGGCAAGGCTACGCGATAGATATAGTTTGCGTGAGCGCAGGTGATGGTGGTGTCTGGCGAGCAGCTAGCGAATGGAAAGTCAAACAACATCACGGCGGAGCGTGATGAATACCAACAAAGTACTCTTCACGCTCCGCGTGAAGGGAGTGGATGCCATCGCCGGCAAGGCTACGCGCTAGATATAGTTTGCGTGAGCGCAGGTGAGGGTGGTGTCTGGCAAATAGCTAGTGAATGGAAAGTCAAACGCCATCACGGCGGAGCGTGATGGATACTAACAGGAAACAATCATGTCACTCACTCAACGGCCGATCTCTCGACGCACGATGCTCCGCGGTGCTGGCGTGGCACTCGGCCTGCCGCTACTCAATGCGATGCTGCCCCAGCGCGCTCGCGCCGCCAGTGAAGTGAAACCGCCTGTGCGGATGGCCGCGCTCTATTTTCCCAATGGTGTCTGGCAAGAGAGCTG
>JBGSHH010000533.1:0-4403 GCA_041752355.1 Pirellulaceae bacterium
TGACTGGCAATAATCGCGAGGAGGCCGCCCGCACGCTGGAAATCGGCGAGCGCACGCTGTATCGCAAATTGAAGGAATATGGACATTAGAGGTTTTCGCTTTCACGGACGGTTTCATGCCTGACATCTACCAGTTGCCGACGAGCGTGATCAATAAGATCGCCGCTGGCGAAGTGATCGAACGCCCGGCCAGCGTGGTGAAAGAACTGCTGGAGAATGCCGTCGATGCGGGCGCAACACGAATCGATGTGGTGGTGGAGCAGGGTGGGAGCGAACTGATTCGCGTGGTCGATAATGGCTGCGGCATTCTGGCCGAACAACTGCCGCTGGCGGTCGCCAGTCACGCCACCAGCAAAATACGCACGGCCGAAGATTTGTTTCGCGTGGCGTCGATGGGCTTTCGCGGCGAGGCGCTGGCGTCGATCTCCGAAGTAAGCCAGATGACGATTCGCAGTCGTCCTAGCGATCAAGATGCTGGCGCACAATTGGAGATCGATGGTGGTACGCGCGGACCAGTCACGCCCTGCGGGGCGCCGGTTGGCACGACGATGGAAGTTCGCCGCATTTTCTTTAACACGCCTGTGCGACGCAAGTTCATGCGTAGCACGCAAGCGGAAATGGGGCACATCAGTGAAGCCGTCACGCGCATTGCGCTCGCCTGGCCGCAAATTCACTTCACACTGAAACACAACGAGCGCACGACACTCGATTTGCCGCCGGTCGCACAGTGGCGCGAGCGCATCGCCGGGTTGTTTGGCGGCGAGATCGCGCAAGGATTGATCGCCATCGGCAGCCTGGACAATGGCGTGCGACTGGAAGGCTTTGTCGCCGAACCCAATCTCAGTCGTGGCAACAATCGCTTGCAGTACTTGCTATTGAATGGACGTTTCATTCGCGATCGCTCCCTGCAACACGCGTTAGGCGAAGCCTATCGCGGGCTCTTGTTGCACGGTCGCTATCCCATCGCTTTCATGCGTTTGGAGTTGCCTGCGGATGCCGTGGATGTGAACGTGCATCCGACGAAACTGGAGGTTCGCTTTCAAGACAGCGGTCGACTGTACAGTCAACTCTTAGGCACCATTCGCAAGAAGTTCCTGGCTTCCGACCTGACTTCCCGCGTGCAAGTTGCCGCAGGCGCGTTCGCAGGCGGCAGCATGGCGACTTCGCTCGACGCCTCAGGCGAGTCGGCGCTCGATGCCGCCAGTGCTTCGCAACACCGTCAAGAACTAGTCGCTTGGGCGCAAGGGCAACTCGCGTCCAGCGGCACTGCGCTTGCTGAAGCCGATCCGCAATCAGAATTGGAGCTACGTTACGATCATGCTAGTGGTGGTGGATTAACGCTCAATCGTTTGGAGAATTGGGCCGGTGATCAAGCCCCGACGCGCAACGTTTCACCCCCTGCGACCACCAGTATCGTTCATCCCGCACACACGGTTTCCACCGCGCCAGTCGTCACGCGCACCACCTCAGCCGCGCAGGCGATCCAACTGCACAATCGCTACCTCATCACGGAAACCGACGATGGGATGGTGGTGATCGATCAGCACGCTTTGCACGAGCGCATTTTATACGAGCAACTGCGCGACAAGGTGAACGCCGGTGCGATGGAGACGCAGCGCCTTCTCGTACCGGAACCGGTCACGTTGACGCCTGCCGAAGCCGCCGCCGCGCTCGATGCGCACGACGCCTTGGCCAGGATCGGCATCGAAGTCGAGCCCTTCGGCGGCGATACCGTCTTGGTGAGCGCGTATCCCGCGATGCTGGCGAATCTCGGTCCTGCCGAAATGCTGCGGCAAGTGGTCGATCAACTACTCGTCGGCGAGAAATCGCTCGAACGGCGCGACTTGCTCGACTCGCTCCTGCACATGATCGCCTGTAAAGCGGCGATCAAGGCAGGCGATCGATTGGCACCGGAGGAAATTACCGCCTTACTGGAGCAGCGACATCTGTTTCAAGATTCGCATCATTGCCCTCATGGCCGCCCGACGTCGCTGGTTTTTACGCGCGAAGAGCTCGACCGTCGCTTTATGCGCATCTGAATCTCAACTATCATGGGGCCAAGGAATTTATCTTCTCTGGTTCTCGTGACAGGCTAACTCATGTTGTGCGTCAGTATCGGTCGCGGTCGTCATAAACACATGATTGCCGAATACAAGCATTTGGCCGAGCAAGGGGTCAAGCTGGTCGAATTGCGACTCGACTACATCGATCGCGATGTCAATCTCAAACGCCTGCTCGCGGAGCGCTTTTGTCCCGTAATCATCACCTGTCGCCGCGAGCGCGATGGCGGCCGTTGGACGCGCAGTGAAGAAGAACGGCAAATGCTGCTGCGGACGGCGATTGTGGAAAAGGTCGACTACATCGATCTGGAAGACGACATTGCCGACAAGATCCCCCGCTACGGTCAAACGAAGCGGCTCATTAGTTACCACAACTTTCGCGAAACGCCGCAGAAGCTTGAAGAATTGCATGCCCGTCTGGCGTCGCTCGATGCAGATGTGGTGAAGCTCGCCACCATCGCGCACAACCCTCACGACAATGTCCGCATGTGGCGCGTCGTGGGAGGGGCGAAAGTTCCCACCGTGGGCTTGTGCATGGGGGAAATCGGTACGCCGACGCGCATCCTCGCCAACAAGTTCGGCTCCGCCTTCACCTATGCCACGTTCCATCACGAGCGTTCGCTGGCACCGGGTCAGCTCGGCTATAAGCAAATGATCGATACGTTTCGCTATGATTCGATCACACCCGAAACGGAAGTCTTCGGCGTTATTGCCGATCCAATCGGGCATACGCTCAGCCCTGTTATCCACAACGCCGCCTTTCACCACCTCCACATGAATCGCGTCTATGTGCCCTTTCGCGTGCCGCGCGAGGATCTCGATCAGTTCATCAACGACTGCAACGAATTGGGTATCAAAGCTCTCAGTGTCACCATTCCCCATAAGGAAGAAGTGATTCCGCTACTGACCAAGTCCGACAGTTCCGTCGCGGGTATTGGCGCGGCCAATACGATTGCCTTCAAAGATGGCGAGCGCACTGGCTACAACACCGACTATCGCGCCGCCATGGATAGCCTGGAACGCGCGGTGGGAGATCTTACCACCGATAAACCGTTCGCGGACAAGACGGTGCTCATTCTCGGGGCGGGGGGCGTTTCCAAAGCGTTAGCCTACGGTTGCAAGCGGCGCGGTGGCGAGATCGTGATTAGTTCGCGAACCTTCGAGCGCGCCGAGGACCTCGCCAAGCGCGCCGGCGGACGTGCCGTGGAATGGGATTCTCGCTACAACATCAAGGCCGATATTCTCATCAATGGCACTCCCATGGGCATGCATCCCAATGTTGATGAATCGGCCTATGAACGCCGCCATTTGCGTCCTTCGATGGTGGTGTTCGACACGGTCTATAATCCGGAAAGCACCTTGCTTATTAAGGACGCCCGACAACAAGGTTGCACGGTCATTACCGGTGTCGATATGTTCGTCGGTCAGGCGGCACTCCAATTCAAGATTTTCACGGGTCAAGATGCGCCGCTGGAAGTGATGCGACAAGAAATGAAGCGCGCCATCGGCCCAGCGAAGTTTTAGACGGGAAAATGTCCGAACGACGAAATCCGAATGACCAGTCGGGAGCCAAAACTGCGGTCATTCGCGCTTCGTTATTCGTCATTGCAATGACACCATGAACCTTGCGCTTATCGGCTATCGTGGCACCGGCAAAACAACCGTGGCGCGCGCGCTGAGCGAGCGGCTCGGCTGGGAGATGATCGACGCGGATACCCAACTGGAGATTCAGGCGGGTCGAACGATCAAGCAGATCTTTGCCGACAACGGCGAACAAACCTTTCGCGATCTCGAAACGCGCATCTTGAAGGAACTCTGCGCCCACGAGAATCATGTGCTTTCGCTCGGAGGCGGTGTGATCCTGCGGGCGGAGAATCGAACGGCGATCAAATCGCGCTGTGTGACGGCTTGGCTGACCGCTTCGTCCGCGACTTTGTTTGCGCGGATTCATGACGACCCCACCACCAGCGAGCGCCGTCCCAATCTCACCGCGGCTGGCGGTTTGACGGAAATCGAGCACCTTTTGGCCGCGAGAGAGCCGCATTATCGCGAATGTGCCGATTGTATCGTCGCCACCGATGATCGATCGCCAGATTCCATCGCCGACGAAATACTGAAGCAGCTAGGCCCCCGGCTGAGTCTGACGAAGTAGAATTCGTCGATACAACTATCGCTTCCCGCTGCACCTCACGAGGAGGCCCAGCATGGCAGCGAATCTCGCTCTTGGCTCCGCATGCTCCCTTGGCTCCTTTCCATCCCGCTCGAGTTCCGCTGCCTGGCGGTTTTTCTGCTGGGCCTGATCATCGGTGGACAAATCAATCGCGGCATTTATCGACTGGCGTGG
>JBGSHH010000534.1:0-14165 GCA_041752355.1 Pirellulaceae bacterium
GCGAAGAAGGAGATCGTCACTACGTGGCAGACGTCGTCACATCCCACCGAGATGAAACTGAGCCCTGATGAGAGCTTGCTGTATGTTGCTTGCGCCAATAGCAACAGCGTGCATGTGATCGACACCAAGTCAGGCGAGACGTTGGAAGTGATTTCCAGCGCGCTCTATCCCAAGGCTCAAGTCGGCAGCACGCCCAACAGCCTGGCGCTCTCCAAGGATGGCAAGGTGCTGCTGATCGCCAACGCCGATAACAACAACGTGGCGGTGTTCAATGTTAGCGAGCGCGGCCGTTCGCAATCGCTGGGCTATATTCCGGTCGGCTGGTATCCGACTTCCGTTCGCTTCGATCCCCGCAACGAGAATATCCTGGTCGCCAATGGCAAAGGGCTGATGTCGCAAGCCAATGCTCAAGGTCCCAAGCCAGGCGCGGACCCACCAACGACCGTGAAAGAATACATCGGCGGCTTGTTCCGCGGCACGCTGTCGTTCATCGCCGCACCTTCGCCTGCGGATATGGCGAAGTACACGCGACTGGCCTATGCATTCAGCCCTTTGCAAGAAGGCGATGCAGTGGTCACGCCGGCGACGCGCGCCAAGGATAATCCGATCCCCGCCAAAGTCGGCGAACCCAGCCCGATCAAGCACTGCATTTACATCATCAAAGAAAACCGCACCTACGATCAGGTGTTCGGCGACCTCAAGCAAGGCAATGGCGACCCGAACCTTTGCCTTTTTCCACGCAAGGTCACACCCAACCATCACGCGCTGGCGGAAGAATTTGTGCTGCTGGATAATTTTTATGTCGAGAGCGAAGTGAGCGCCGATGGCCACGAATGGAGCATGGCCGCATATGCGACCGACTTCGTGGAAAAGAGTTGGCCGCTGTCGTATCGTGGCGGGAAGGGGAAGTTGACATACCCCAGCGAAGGCGCGTTTGAAATCGCGCGCAGCAGTGGCGGGTACATTTGGGATCGCTGCGCCGAAGCGAAAGTGAGCTATCGCAGCTATGGCGAGTTCATTTCCAATCCCAAGAAGATCGGCGAACCGGCCACCGCGCGCGTGAAGTCGCTCGAAGGCCATTTCGATCCCTACTTCCACGGCTACGATCTCGATTACTCCGATCAAAAGCGGGCCGATCGCTTCATCGAGGAACTCGCCCGCTTTGAAAAGGAAGGCGAGCTGCCGCGCTTCATTGTGTTGCGTCTTCCCAACGATCACACCTACGGCACCACCATCGGCAAACACACGCCAACCGCGATGGTGGCCGACAACGACTTGGCTTTGGGGCGCGTGGTGGAAGCGGTTTCGCACAGCAAGTTCTGGAAAGACACGGCGATCTTCGTCGTGCAAGACGACGCGCAAAATGGCTCCGATCATGTCGATGCCCATCGCACAGTGGCGCTCGTCGTGAGTCCTTATACCAAACGGAAGTTCGTCGATTCCAGCATGTATAGCACCGCCAGCATGTTGCGCTCGATGGAGTTGATTCTCGGCCTCAAGCCGATGAGTCAGTTCGATGCCGCCGCGTTGCCGATGTTTCATTCGTTTCAAGCGGAACCGAATCTCGCCGCCTATCAGCACCTGCCTGCCCAGGTCGATTTGAACGAACTCAACATGCCAGGTGCGTTTGGCGCGGATATCTCGCGCAAACTCGATTTCAGCCAGGAAGATGTCGCTGACGACTTGCTGCTCAACGAAGTCGTCTGGCGGAGCGTCCGTGGCAAGGATAGCAAAATGCCCGCTCCCGTCAGGGCGAGTTTTGTCTTCACGCATCCGGAAGAAGACGAAGATGAGGATGATGACGACGATTGAGAACTGCGCACGACCATGACCCTCAACGCTTACGCCAGTCCGACGGTCGATGTCGATGGCTACTCGCCACCGCCATGGCGCGTGGTGCTTTGGCGGCAACGCGGCTGGTGGCTAGCGGCGATGGTCTTGCCGCTGTTGGTGCTGCTGGGACAAGTAATGCCGGTCATGGACCTGCCGAGTTGGTTGTGGCTACTCGCCGTCATGGCCGGCTTCGCCGGAGGAGCCGCCCTACTCACGACATTGTTGGTGTCGCTTAGTGGCGTACTCGTCGTGGTCTTGTCAAGGCAAACCATTCGCGATCGCCTGGTGATTGCGGCGGGTGTGGCGGTGCTACTCGCCTGCGGCCTGTATTGCGTGCGCACCAGCAAGTCTTGGCGACGCGCGGAACTAGTGCGTGTGGCTCGCGAGAGCAGGCCACTGGTTACGGCGCTGGATCGTTACCGCGCCGAGCATGGCCAGTATCCATGCGCGCTCGACGACTTAATGCCTGACTATTTGCCAAGCCTTCCTCGTACCGGCATGGTCGCCTACCCCCAGTTCATGTACTTGCCGGACGTGCATGGTTTGGAACCGGCACCGGGCGGATATGATCTGCGCATTTACTGCGACGAAGGCGTCGGTTTCGATCGCTTCTTTCGCTGGGATGTTCCCCACTATCCCCCGACCAGCAGCGAAGGGGGTTTGGAACCGATCGAGGACTGGGTGTATCTGCACGAGTGAGATGCCCGCGAGGCGCTGCTCATGACGCTGGGGGGCTGGATCCAAAGGGGCCCAGACGAAGAAATTCCGCGGGGGGGATGGAAAACAGCAGGGGGCGCGGCGACATAATGGTGGAAACCCTTTGAGAGCCCCTCCCCATGATTCCACCGGTCGGTCCGGAAGTCCTGGAAAGTTTGCTGGAAGCGCACGGCGCGGCGCTGGAGTTGTTTGCTGCGCAGTGGAGCGACACGCCTGACGATTGCGTCCAAGAGGCGTTTATCGAGTTGGCGAGGCAAGCCCAGTCGCCGGACCGCATCCTCGCCTGGCTTTATCGCGTGGTCCGCAACCGTGCGATTAGTCACGCGCGGTCGGCGGGTCGGCGGCGAAAGTACGAAGCGGCGGCCGCGTCCCAAATGGCCCTTTGGTTTGAGCCTTCCGCGGGAAGTTCGCTCGACGCCAAAGCGGCCACGGCGGCTCTGCTGGAACTTTCGCCGCAACATCGCGAAGTGATCGTCGCGCGAATATGGGGAGCGCTCTCGTTTGAACAGATTGCGGAACTGGTCGGCTCTTCGGTGAGCACCGCACACCGGCGGTACTTCGAAGGGCTAGCGCATTTGCGCGAAAGGTTAGGTTTGTCATGGCTTGTGAAGGACAACCCCACCCGGACGAGCTGAAAGAGCTCGAGCGGGAATTGCGAGCGCTGGTGCCGCGCGGTCCACGTGTGGAAATGGCGCGGATGATGTATCTGGCGGGGCAGGCGTCGATGTCGCCTGTGCCTCCGGTCGCGCCTGGCGTGGCGCCCAAGATGATGGGTTGGTTTTGGCCGCTGTCGACGGGGGCGATGACATTGGTCGCACTTTGGCTGGGCGCCTTGTTGGTGGTGTTGCAAACGCGTCCGGGGTTGGTCAATAACGCAGGGCATAGCGATCCGCCGCATCACGCGCCCCATCCGCCAGTTGTTGTCGATGTTGCGCCGCCGCTTCGCGTTACCCAACCCACAGTTGCCGCGGCGCCTCCGAGGGCGGTCGCACCTGTGGATGGCGAGGACCAAACCGCACTTTCCGAGACGAGTTCCTCCTCCCCGAAGCCGGGGACCTACGGCACCCTCACCCGTCGCTTAATGAACGAGCAGCGACGATCGACGCAACGCGCCACGATGTGGAGCGAGTTGTTTAGTCAGTAGGACGTTACGAACGTCGTACGTTGTTTTGAAGAAAATAGTGAGACTTCTCCAGCGATGGCATCGCTGGGGTGGTCGTGGTGGCGCTATGGACACCTACCTACGGATACCGATCATGACACGCTATGGGTTGATACTGTTGGGCATGCTCTGCATGCATACCGTGAGCGCCGTGGCGCAAGACAAAGTGCCACCGGGACTCAAAGTCGAAGAGCTCACGCTGAGCGTCACGCCGGCGGCGGAACCGCGGCCCGCCTTGGAGTACTCGCTGTGGACGCCAGATCGCGAGTTGCAGCCAGGTAATAGCGCGCCGTATTACTATCGGGCGATGCTGTTGCGGCAACAACAAAAAAGCATCGCGGAAAAAGTGTATGCCGCCGAGCTAACCAACCAATGGTTGCAAGTTCCGCTGGCCGACTTGCCCATCGCCGACGCGCGGAAGTATCTTGCCATGCATAACACCATGTTCAAGGAATTGGCCGTTGCGACCTCGCGCGAACATTGCGAATGGGACTTGCGCGTGAAGGATTTGCAAGGGACGGAAGTGGTCGATTTCTTGCTGTATGACTTTCAACAAATGCGCGACCTGGTGCGGTTGGTGGCATTGCAAGCGCGCTGCGATATTGCCGAACGCAAGTTCATCGAGGCGCAGCGCGGAATACGGATGGGTTATCGCATCGCGCGGGACACGGCGGAAGTGCCGCTTTTAATCAATGGTTTAATCGGTATCGCGGCGACCGCGATCACCAATCAAGTCGTGATCGATTGGATCAACACGCCCAACTCGCCGAATCTGTACTGGGCAATCAAGCAGTTGCCGCATCCCTTGGTCGATATTCGTCCCGCGCTCCTGTTTGAATTGAATATGCCGTTTCAAATGTTCCCCTTCCTGGTCGATGCGGAAACCAATCCGCGTTCGACGCAAGAATGGCAAGCCTTGATGCAAAAAATGGCCACCGATATGAATACACTCGGCGGCATCACAGGCGAAGGTTCCATGTCGGACTGGCAAATGAAACTGTTGATGACGTCGATGGCAATCAAAGTCTATCCGATCGCCAAGCAGGAACTCATCGCAGGCGGCTTGCCTGCGGCGGAAGTGGAAAAGATGCCGGTGGCGCAAGTCCTCGCCATTCAAACGGCGCGCCGCTATCGCTACACCTATCACGAGATGTTTAAGTGGTCGCTGCTCCCCTATCCCGAAGCGCGGACGCGCATGATGGAGACGCAGGAGCGACTGCGGCGCGAAGGCTATTTGAGTCGGCCGCTGGCAGGGCAGGACGTGGTTCCGATCGCTTCGCTGCTACTGCCAGCGCTCGATGGCGTGGTGGTTGCGGCGGCCCGGAGCGATCGTCGTTTCGCGGCTTTGGAAACGATCGAAGCGATGCGCATGCAAGCTGCCGTTGATGGCGCGAAGTTGCCGGCATCGCTGACGGCGGTGAGTGTCGTACCGGTGCCGCCGAATCCATTCACTGGCCAGGCGTTTGAATATCGACTGCACAGCAAAACGCAGGCGGTGCTAGAGGAAACGTCAACGAACATCGATCCGGCGCGCGCCGGCGATCGGCGATACTTGATCGAATTGATCCAAGCGGCGAAGTAGCCGTGTTCGCACTCTCGAGGAGATTTCAGGATGTTATTGCGTGGAGTTTCTGCGGCGCTATTAGCGCTACTATGTTTAGGCTCGCTTGTGAGCGCGGCCGATTACGATCCGGCGGCGCGGGCGGCGCTCGTTGCGCCCTACATCGATGACCAAACGATTGCCATCGGCTATGTCGATACGCGACGCGTCGATGTGGAAGCTATCTTCAAGGCGATCGATGACACTCCACAGGCGAAGGAATTACTCAAGAACACGCCGCAGGAAGAAATGCGGAAGTCGGTAACGGAGTTGTCCACGTACATGGTGAACTTGCGCAAAGCAGGTTTGCGCGAAGTGTTCCTGGTGGTAAGCCTCGCGGATGTGCCGGCGCGGATGCCGTTCTTCGTCTTCACGACCGAAGCGGAGAACGATCCTCTGGCGATTGAAAAGATCATCTTCGCTGGACCGGAAGGCGGCAATGGCCAGCATCCGCCGGAAATCCAGTTGCAAAAAGTCAAAGGCAATCTTGTGCTGGGGCACGAAGCGACTCTGGCGCGATTAAAGAGCATCGCACCCACACCGCGCCCCGAATTGGCCAAAGCGCTGGAGATGGCTGGCGATACGATGCTGCAAGGGGCGCTCATCCCCTCGGACGATAGCCGCCGTGTGATCAGCGAATTGGTGCCGCAACTGCCGCAGGAAATTGGCGAAGCCACCGGTGAGGATTTAGCCAATGCCGTGCGCTATGCGGCGGTCGGCCTGGATTTGCCCCCGCGTCCGCAAGGCCGCTTGGGGATTCAATCGAAGGACCAGGCCAGC
Source organism: Pirellulaceae bacterium (assembly GCA_041752355.1). Classification (GTDB taxonomy): domain Bacteria; phylum Planctomycetota; class Planctomycetia; order Pirellulales; family Pirellulaceae; genus JAEZGD01. The sequence continues at coordinate 6,093 of JBGSHH010000534.1, forward strand.
GCGGCGAAGTTGCAAACACTCGCCAAGAACGGACTGACGCTATTGGCGAAAGCGCCCGGTGTGGAAGAGATCGCGCCGGGCATCGACGAACTGGTGAAGGTGCTCTTGCCGACGCAACAAGGAGATCGCTTAACGATCGCGCTGACCGAAGAGAACGGGGGCGCGGCCAAAGCCATGACATTGCTGATGCCGCCGGTCGTGGCAGCCCGCGCCGCCGCGGCTCGGGCCCAAGCCAAGAATAATCTCAAGCAATTCGCCTTAGCGTTGCACAACTACCACGATGCGTATGGTCACTTGCCTGTGGCCCAGCCGAGCAAGGATGGCAAGCCGCTGCTATCGTGGCGCGTGCATATCCTGCCTTTTGTTGAACAACAGCAACTCTACGAACAATTCAAGCTCGACGAGCCTTGGGACAGCGACAACAATAAAAAGTTGATTGAAAAAATGCCGAAGATTTTTGAAATCCCTGGCATGACATTGGCACCGGGAAAAACGGCATATCTGGTGCCGACGGGTGAGAAGATGGTGTTCGATGGCGATCGAAAGACAACCTTCAACAAGATTACCGATGGCACAAGCAACACCATCATGATCGTGGAAGCGAATGCCGATCAGGCGGTCATCTGGACCAAGCCGGACGACTTGCCGATCGACTTGGAGAAGCCTCTGGCTGGCTTGGGAAAAGCACGCGGGAATAACCTTTTGGCCGCCTTTTGCGACGGCAGCGTCCGCGTGATTTCCGGTTCGATCGATCCCAAAACTCTCGCCGCACTGCTGACGATGAACGGTGGCGAAGTGGTCGATCCAAATCGCTAGCGCGGCATTTGCAAGCGGTGAGACCAACCGTCTTGTCTCATCGCTTGCCCGATTCACTCAAGCCATCGCGGGCATGAGTTCTTTCATCAACTCGCCTTGCAACTTTTCGGCTTTGGCTTTGTCATCGCCGGAGAGTTGCGGCAGTGCCTTGTTCAGCCATTCATTGGCGCGCTGGTAGCAGGCGGTGCGCGAGACGCCTGCCTTGCGCTTGCCGAGTTGATACCAACGCTCGGCAAGTTGCGCTTGCATGGCAGCGTCGTCGGGCGCGGCCAGGTCATCGGTAGCGAGCGTTTTTTCGTCGCCCACGGTGCATTGCGCCAAATGTGGGAGGCCGTTTGCCCAATCCGATTTATAGAAGCAGAGGTATCGGCCAAGATTCAGATGTGCTTGCACATCGTTGGGATCTTTGGCGAGCGCGGCAGTGGCGAGGCGAGCTTTGTCCGCGGCGTCTAGCGCGGCGTCCAGTTCGCGGGCCTTCATTTGCAGCGGTTTCAAGTCTTGCCCTTTGATCTTCTCGCCTGCCTTGAGCGCGAGCTTGCTGAACGCTAGCGCCATATCCAAGCGATCCGCGGCTTCGGCCGTCGTCAAGAGTTTCTCGCATTCGGCCAACATGCTTTCCTGCGACGTCGACGTGACTGGCTTGGCGCGGGTGAGCATCGTTTGCTGCTGCTTGAGCGCGTCGATCTCCCAATGCGTCGCCATGGCGTCGGTGAGTTGCACGATGCTATCGGCCTTGGCGATCTCGATGGCCAATTCACAGGCTTGTTCGTAAATGAGGTACTTCAGCGCGGGATCTTTTTCCTTTTCGGCATCACTGGTCAGGATGCCGAGCAGGATCTCGATCGCTTCCGGCTTGCCTTTGGCGTTGGCGAGCGGATCGGCGTAGCGAATTTGAAATCGCTCCTTGGCGGGCGCGAGTTCTTTGGTCGTGGGAATTGGCGCCTGCGAACCTGAAGGCGGTTCGTTGGTCGCCATGGGCTCGCCTTCGGTCATTGGCGGCTTGAGCTTTGGAATCGCGGGGATGTCGTCGTCTTTGCTGGCGGCCTTGGGTGTGATGCTGGTGACGAAGGCTTCGTCGAGTTTGAGCTCGTTGGCCAGCGCTTCGTCCTTTTCGCCCAATTCGGCCGCCTCGACCCAAAGTTCCTTGGCTTTTTCGTGCTGCTTTTGCTTTCCGCTCTTGCCATCGAGTGCCCAGAACGTGCCGATGACGACGAGGTTCTGGGGCTTTTCGGTATCGAGCCCGCGCCGCGCGAACATCACCGCCACGGCCGCTGGCAATTTATTGATTTGCTCTTCACCTTCAAGGCGATTGTGTTTGAACTTGACGAGTTCGCCTTCGCGCTCGATCAGTTCCAATTCCTCGCCGCGATAGGTGTAGACATCGCCCAGCGCCATGCGCTTATAGATTCCTTCGCGCACACCATCCCAAAAGGCGTTGTAGTGCTGATAGAGCGTGCGCAGGCGTTTGGCTTCTCGCTTGAGTTCCGCATCGACCTCTGAGAAGTCGGCGTCGTCCAAATCGCGTTTTGCCTTTTCCGCATCACGACGTCCCAAGTGCTCGCGGGCTCGTTCCATCGCCAGTTGGAACCTATCCTCCGGCGACATCTCTTCCAGAGGCTTGCTGAGATCGACCTCCGTTTTGGGAAGTAGAGAGGGATCAGCCGGCTTGTCAGTCGGAGTTTTGCCAGCCGGAAGTTTGTCAGCCGGAGTTTTGTCAGGAGACTTCGTCTTGTCGGGCGTGTCGGCCGTCTTCTTTTTTTCCGGCATGCTGGGCGGGAGCTTGGTCTTGGTGTCGTTGGCGGCGATATTGGTCTTGGTTTTGTGAAGCGGCTCGTCTTCAGGCAGCGAACCTTGCGAGACAACAAACACCAGCAGTCCCACGAGCATGGCCCCGACGGCGATCAAGCCCAGCACCATCGGCACAATATTCTGGCTACGTTTGGCGCGCACCCGGGCGCGAGCGCTCGTCCCGCGCGACGCGCCGATCTTGGGAACTTGCGTTGTACTCGGGGACCCCGCGCCGACCGCTTGCCCCAACGGCACGCCAGTGGGAGCCACTGCTTGTCCCATCGGGACTTGCCCGGGGATCGGTGCCGGACTGGGACTGCGAGGTGGCAGCGAAACTCCCTGCGGCGCCGGTGGCGGAGGTGTAGCAGGGGGATAAGCTGGTGGCGCGGCCGAAACAGGCGGCATGGGCGCCGGTGGCATCTCGGGAGGCCGTGGCATATCCGGCGGCAACGGTCCTTCATCCGCGTAGAGCCGGTCTTGCAACTGATTGTCGTAGACTGACTTACGCGCGGGGTCGAGCAGCACCATCTTGGCGGCCGCCAACTCATTCAGAATCTTCTGCGAGAGGGGGCCGTTCTTGCCAGACTGAAACGTGCGGATATGGGACATCTGCCGATCCGCGGCATTGAGGATCACATCGGGATCGTCTTCAAATGGCGCGATTCCCAGCAGTCGGTAATGATGAACCGGTTGCTCGTGCGGCGCAATGCCTAGCCATTTGCGATACGGATCAAATTCTTCCGGCATCGCTCTCATTACCTAAGATTGGGCACCGCCATGGCTGTGAATTTAGCTGAATCACTATTATCGGCAGACTTTACGCCGCTGGCAAGGCTACGGTGAACGGGGTGGGGTTGGCAACGGAATGCAGGCGGACTCTTGGCAGACGCTTCGCACGAGGTCATTATAGGTGCGCTACCAACAATGCGACGGCAAAGTTTTCCGTCGTGTTGTTCGTATTTAAGTGCTGCAATTATTGCGTCCCCCATTTCGGGAGCCAACGGTGAATCTAGGTCCGACGCTAATCGACGACACTTTCGCCGAAGCGTTCGGCATGCGCTACACCCGTTTGGTCGTCACTGCCGCTGACGAGCATTGGCTCGACGCTGGCATTCGCGAGTTTTGCGGCTATAGCTCCTCCGTGATCGCCTGTGACGCCGAAATCGGTGTCGAGCGCCGACTCGCTCCTGCTGAAACCCCCGACGGCCGCCCAGGTGTCGCGCTGCTCGCCTTTGGCTTCTCGACTGATGCCCTGGCTGCCGCTATTCCCAATCGCACCGGCCAATGCCTGATGACTTGCCCTTCGACGGCGGTGTTCGATGGCCTGGCGAGTAGCGCGACCCGTCTGCCGCTGGGGAAACATATTCGCTTTTTTGGCGATGGCTATCAGAAAAGCAAACAAATCGCCGGTCGGCGCTACTGGCGCATTCCGGTCATGGATGGGGAGTTCCTGGTGGAAGACTCCTTAGGTGTTGAGAAGGGAGTTGCAGGCGGCAATATCATCATGCAAGCGACACGGCTGGAGACGGTACTAGCGGCGGCACGCCGGGGCGTGGAAGCGATCGCCGCGATCCGAGGTGTGATTACACCCTTCCCTGGCGGCGTGGCCCGGAGCGGTAGCAAAGTGGGATCGAAATACAAATCACTGAAAGCTTCCACTTCCGATGCCTATTGTCCCACGTTGCGGGGGCGGGTGGAGTCCAAACTCCATCCCGATTGCAATGCCGCGCTGGAGATTGTCATCGACGGTGTGGATGAAGCGGCCGTGGGTGACGCGATGTCTGCCGCCATGCAAGCCGCCGCTGGCGAAGGGGTGGTTTGCATCACGGCCGGCAATTACGGCGGCAAACTAGGCAAGTTCCATTTCCATTTGCGGAAGCTGGTGGGTGTGAGCGTTGCATAGGATGGATTTCTGCCGAACCGAACAAACCACGGCTCAACAACGTACAATCCACGCCATGCTATCACTCGAAAACATTCAAAAGTCGTTCCGCGAGCCCAGCGGCCAGCGCTTGCCGATCTTGAATGTGCCCCGGTTTAACGTGGCGGCAGGCGAACAAGTGGCGCTGATCGGCCGCAGTGGCTGTGGCAAAACGACGTTGCTGCACATCATCGCCGGCATCACGCGCCCCGATGCCGGTCGCATCGAGTTCGACGGTGTGGAGACGACCAGGCTCTCCGAAGAGGCCAGCGATCGCTTCCGCGCCGCCAAACTGGGTTACGTCTTTCAAACGTTTAATCTGCTCCCTGGCTTTTCGGCGTATGAAAATGTCTTGCTGGGGATGACCTTCGCGCGCGGCCGCAAAGATCCCCAGCGCGCCAAGCAATTGCTCGATCGTGTGGGGCTCTCTAAGCGGGCGACGCACAAGCCAGGCGCGCTGTCAGTCGGTGAGCAACAGCGCGTGGCGGTGGCGCGGGCGCTAGCGAATCGGCCCCGACTTTTACTAGCCGATGAACCGACTGCCAACGTCGATCCCGCTAATCAAGACAAGATCATCGCGCTCATTCGCGACACCTGCCGCGAAGAACAAATCGCCTTGATTATGGTCACGCATTCCAGGGAAGTCGCTGGCGAATTCAAACGAGTCGATCGGTTGGAAGAGATCAATCGAGCGGTGCAAGAAGCGATGGCGAAATAACACGCGAGGTTTCAATGAAGTTATGGATGATCGCGTGGCGCAGCGTACAACAGCGGGGACTAGCGTCCGCGCTCACGATGCTCTCGATGGCGCTGGGGGTGATGATGGTCGTGGCGGTCCTCACCATTCATGGCGTCGTCACGGAATCGTTTCGCAACAACAGCAGCCTGGGCTACAACGTCATCGTCGGCGCCAAAGGGGGCAAGCTGCAACTGACGCTCAATACGGTCTACTATCTCAGCCAGCCGATCGAAACTATCCCGTACGACTATTATCTGGAATTTAAGAACAAAGCGGTGCGCGAGACGGAGTTCAAGAACTCACTCGGCGACGCGCGACTCGAGACGCAAGCCGCCGCGCTGGCCATTGCGGCCGCTTCCGGCGATTCCTTCGGTGTGCCGGGGCTAGGTGCGGTCGCGCCACTGCTCAGGGACGATGCCGTCCAACTCGCCAGCACTCACGCACTGGATCACGATCGCGATGGCAAGTACGCGCTCTTCACGCAGATCGCGATTCCGCTCTGTCTGGGCGATTACTACGGCAAGTTCCGCTGCGTCGGTACCACGCCTGCGATGTTTGGCGAATTGGACAATCCGCACACGAACCTTCCCTACGTGTTCTCCAGCGGTCGCAACTTCAAGCATTACGATGACGAGCATGGATACTTTGAGTGCGTCGTCGGTAGCACGGTCGCCCGAGAAATGAATCTCAAGCTGGGCGACGGCATCAATCCCGCGCACGGCGATCCTGAGGGTCACACGCACGGTCAGCAATTCACCCTCGTTGGCGTGTTGGCCCCGACCGGGACGCCCAACGATCGGGCCGTGTTTGTGAATATGGAAGGTTTCTACCTCATGGACGGCCACGCCAAACCGCTGGAGCAAGATGACGAAGAAGTGCCTCCAGGCGAGGTGTCCACGTCGAAAACGTCTGCGAAGAAAATTCCTGATCCGCTGGTGCTTGAACAGCGCGAGCTCACCGCCATGCTGGTTCGCACGATTAATCCACTGGTGACGCGTGGTCTGGAAAACCGCGTCAACGAAGGCCCCACGGCCCAGGCGGTGCTGCCAATTCAGGAAATCTACAACTTGCTGGAGTTTATCGTGGAGCCGATTAAGCAGTTGTTGCTGGTGCTCACGGCGATGATTTGCGTGGTTTCCGGCATCAGCATCTTGGTCAGCATTTATAATTCCATGAGCGACCGTCGCCGCGATATTGCGGTGATGCGGGCGCTGGGGGCTAGCCGCTGGACCGTGTTCGCCGTGATCTTGTTCGAGGCGGTCATCCTCTCCTTGGGGGGTGGTTTGCTCGGTTCGGTCGCTGGTCATACACTAAATGCGGTGGCCAGTCAGCAAATCGAGGATCAAACCGGCGTGAAAATCGGTTTCACCACCTTTGCACCTGGTCCGAAAGTGTCGGAACTACTCGGCGGCAGTCAATCGCTGGCTTTCGACCCTAGATTGTCCTTGGAGTTATTGTTGATTCCGGCGATGATGGGGCTGGCGATGGTGGTCGGAGTTTGGCCGGCAATCTCGGCCTATCGAACCGATGTGTCGAAGTCGCTGGCACCCTAAGAGAACAACCGAGCAGGATCACTGCGTCCTGACTCGCCGTACACTACGGAGCTATTCGTATGCAACGCACAATTGTCTTCACGCTGATCGCGATGCTGTTGGCATCCAGCGTCGACGTCCGCGCCACCAAAGCGTGTCCGTTCTGCGCGGCGGTGTCGCAAACCTTCTCGCAAGAGATGGAATCGATGGATGTGGTGGTCATCGCCAAGATGACGAAACTGCCGCCGATGCGCGACGACAACTTGCCCAGCGATCAAGGTTCCGAAGTTGCCAAGGCGAAGTTCGCCATCGTGCAAGTGCTCAAAGGGGACAGCCTGGTCGATACCAAGGTTCCTGTCGAGACGCTCTACTTCGGCGACGGCGGCGTGGGCAAAGAATACATCATGATGGCGGTCCGCGAGACGCCCGAATCGAGCCGCTTGCAATGGACCACGCCGATGCTCGTCAGCGAACGTGGTAAGGCTTACCTCACCACGCTGCCAACACTGCCGCCCGAAGGCGTGGGGCGTTTGACATTCTTCCAAAAGCACCTGGAAGATCAGGATGAAATGCTCGCCCGCGATTCGTATGACGAGTTTGCCAATGCTCCTTATGACGTGGTGAAAGAACTCAAACCATCGATGAATCACGACCAACTCGTGAAATGGATTCAAGACGATAACATCCCGGCCAGTCGTCGCCGTTTGTATCTGACGATGCTCGGCGTGTGCGGAACCGAGGCTGATTTGCCGCTCCTGGAAACCATGCTTAAAGCCGAAGATCGCAAGTCCAAAGCGGGGCTGGATGCGTTGATCGGCTGCTACCTCACGCTCAAAGGGGATAGCGGCGTGAAGTTGATAGAAGACTTGTATCTCGCCAATATGAAGAGCGAATATGCCGATACCTATTCGGCCATCATGGCGTTGCGATTTCATGGCACCGAAGGGGGCGTGATCTCCAAAGATCGCATCGTGAAAGCGGTGCGGTTGATGCTGAAGCGTCCACAACTCGCTGACCTGGTGATTCCCGATTTGGCTCGCTGGGAAGATTGGGAAGCGATGGATGAATTGGTCGCGCTGTTTAAGAACGCCGATGAGAAATCGAGCTGGGTGCGCGTGCCGGTGGTGAACTATCTTCGCGCTTGCCCTCTGCCGAAAGCCAAGGAACATCTCACCGAACTGGAGAAGATCGATCCACAGGCGGTGAAGCGGGCGAACATGTTCTTCCCGTTTGGTGGCGCAGGGGGTGGAGCGCCTGCTCCGGCACCGGATGCGACG